>DATEBC010000484.1:0-2147 GCA_035288065.1 Sedimentisphaerales bacterium
CCCGCCCGCCATCATCACTGCCACCGACGCCGCCTCGAGAATCTGCTCCTTCGTTGCCCCGGCATCGAGGCACTTCTTAACATGAAGCCTGATGCACGGGGTGCACTGAATCGCCACCGCGATCCCCACAGCGACAAACTCCTTCTCCAGCAGACTGGTCGCTCCGTCCTTCATAACCTTGGCGAACAGGCCGGAAAAGCCGTTGATCATGTCCGGCGTTTGCTCCTTCATCTTCGCGGCGTCGCCCTGAAACTTCGCAAAGAATTCCTTGACTTCTTTTGACATCATTTACCCCTTTCTGACCTAATCTCCAAATTCGCCCAAAAGCTTGACACAGATTCGTGGCACGGCTATCCCCTCGACTGTGCTCGGGACAGGCCTGGCCGTGGTCGTCCGTCATCATAACCATTTCTCCCCAAGCCGCAACGAAAAACAAGCCGCCTCAGATCGGTCACATATCCTTCATGCACGGCGTCCCTTCAACAAACTCGGCTTCGAGGCCGAGTTCTCTAAAGTAGCGCGTCATCGCCATACACGCATACTTCTCCGTTGAGTAGTGCGTTGCTCCGATCAGGTTGATCTTCTTCTCTTTTGCAATTCGGTGGAACTCCATATTCGGCTCGAAGGAAGGTATCGGCCGAGTGCACCCCGTCAATAGTGTGTTCAAGCCCAATGCCAAGAGCTCTCGTGCAACAAAATCAATGCACCCGCCTCCGGCGGCAACCCCCACTCTGCCTTTTTCGATAGTCTCACCTCCATATTGCCTCACCTTTACATCGTGGCCGATGCTTTTCTTAACGTGCAGCGCTAAATCCGCCGGCCTCGTAAAACTCGTCTCGCAGATTACCCCTACCTTGCAGCCCAAATACTCACAAAACTCACCGACAACCGGCAGCTCCAGCGCCTTCGCCAAATTCACCGACGTCGAGTACGGGCCGTTTTTGTCCAGTGGAATGTGCGAAACGTAAAAGGATATCCGCCTCTCCTTCAATCGCTCCAGGTAAGTGATCGGGATGTTGTAGAAAGGAAAACTCTCCAGAGTCGGGTCATAGCCCATCGCATGGTGTGAGAACAAGAGAATATCCGTCTCGTTCGAGGCCAGCAGTCGGTCGAGTACAGGCATATCTGGAAAGGCCGCGGTATAGACCTTCTCGATAAAATCGGCGTTGTCGAGCATCACCCCGATCCATCTTTCTTTGAACGCCGGATTGAGAAACTCACCAAGCTCCAGAAACGGGCCCCACGCATCCTCGTATTTCTCGATCTCAAAATCCTCGCTCAACCTTGCATATAGCTCGTCGGCTTTCATCGCTTATCGCCCCTACAATCTGCACATCAGAATTGCAGCATACCAGCTTACCCTCGCCGGAGCAAGCCAAATGCGAAAGGCTGAATCTATGTTGCGCAGCATGTCATTGCGAGTCCCGCCTCAGCGGGACGTGGCAATCTCCTCCCCCACGCACTCAGGGAATTTCTCAACGCTCTTGGGAACTTCGGTCGCTCTTCAATGAATCGGTCGGTTTGAGTTTATTACTTCCTTTTATGCACCCGCCCGGTAGAATGGGCGACATAAGGGTTTTCAAATCAATGGTCCCGGCACAGAGTGACACAGGCAATATCGTGCAGATGGATTCGAGGCGACGAGTATTTGAGGCGATGAATCACGGCCGCCCGGACCGCGTACCGGTTATGTGCCAGCTTGCTTTGGGCCACTACTTCCTGAATAGCGATTGCCCGCCGAGCGAGATATGGTTCGACAGCGGCACTTTTGCCGAGGCTCTCATTGAATTCCAGGCGCGGTACGGCTTCGACGGCGTATTGGTGAACCTGCCTGGCCGCCCTGATAACTGGCGCCGCCTGCTGCAATCCTCGACCAAGAAACTATCTCAAATCTGTCACCCTGAGCGAAGCGAAGGGTCTGGCGGCGGAAGATATGAGATTCTTCGCTGCCCTCAGAATGACATTGGGAGTTCTGAGATAGTCTCCAAGCAGGGCGATACCGAGATATTGACCTGGCCCTGCGGCTTAGTCACGGTGGTCGGGCCGGACGATAACCCGCAGACCTTCGGACCCGGCAAAACCCCGTTGGCAAGGGCCGACTACAAGACGGTCGATGTCGCCGACCCGGCCACATACAGGAATGCCGG
>DATEBC010000485.1:0-4454 GCA_035288065.1 Sedimentisphaerales bacterium
GCGCTGACCGTCGTCGGAAATCCCCTTATGGCCGCAACAATACTGTGGCTCGCCAACCGCAAGGACATCATGGGCCGCAGGCGAAATCGAAGACCCCCTCCTGCTGATTGCCTCGCTCTTGGGCACAACCTTTTCGGTAGCTGCCGCCCTATACCAGGGCAACCTCGTCCGCGAAAAGGGCTGGACGATAAAGGATTACCGCCGAGGCATCGGCGACTCCATCGCAGGCGTGGCCTTCCTCACTATCGTCAGCGCCGTTATAATGATTACCACCGCCACCGTAATCCCCGGCAGGCACGCCGAAAACATCGGCATCCTCGCACAGGCCCTGCAGCCGCTGCTCGGCTCGACGGCGTACATCATTTTCTGTGTGGGCCTCTTTGCGGTGGCGATGAATCCCTTCCTGATCAACGCGATGATCGGCGGCAGTATCCTCGCCGACGGCCTCGGCAAGCCCGCACGCCTCAGCGACCCCTTCTCCAGGATATTCACCGTCGCCGTCCTGCTCGTCGGAATGGTCGTGGCCATCCTCGCCCTCAGGACCGGACAAAGGCCCGTCAACCTGATAATCTTCGGACAGGCGCTGACCGTCGTCGGAAATCCCCTTATGGCCGCAACAATACTGTGGCTCGCCAACCGCAAGGACATCATGGGCCGCAGGCGAAATAACCTGGCCCTGAACATCCTCGGCGGAATCGGTTTTCTCGTTGTCTTGTTTATGGCGATTCGCGTCCTCATTATAGTTGTCCTCAAGTTGAGCTGATGATTTAGAGCACCTAACAATAAAGAAGGCCCTCTCTGTCATTCCCGCGAAAGCGGGAATCCAGAGCCTTCAACATAATTACCAACTCATTCTATTAGCCTCTTGGGCAGAGAGCACAAAAAATGGAAGCCAAAGACATAGCCATCATGGATTTGCCCGGCCTCGAAAAAATCCTCAGTGCGCCCTCTGAAGCGGCAAGCCAGGCGCTGGCCGGCGTCCACGGAAATATCCTCGTCCTCGGCGCCGCCGGCAAGATGGGGCCGACCCTCGCTATGATGCTAAGAAAGGCCGCACCCAAGAGGAACATCTGTGCCGTATCGAGGTTCAGCGACAACGCCGTGAAGACAAAATTAGAGCAAGCCGGTATTGCCACGGTCGCTGCGGACCTCTTGGACCAGGCACAATACTGGAAGCTGCCGAATGTCGAGAATGTATTCTTCCTGGCCGGCATGAAATTCGGCGCCGCCGGCGATCTGCCCCTCACCTGGGCGCAGAACACTTACATCCCCGCCCTTGTGGCCGGGCACTACAAGCATTCCCGAATCGTGGTCTTCTCCACCGGCAACGTCTATCCCTTCGTCGATATCAATGGCACCGGAGCGACAGAAGATACCCCGACCGACCCCGTCGGCGAATACGCCCAATCCTGCCTCGGCAGAGAGCGAATGTTCCAGTATTTCTCCGACATTCACGGCACGCCGGTGACTATTATCAGGCTCAACTATGCCAACGAGCCTCGATACGGCATCATTGTCGATCTCACGTTGAAGATACTGAACGATGAGCCGATCGATTTGACCATGGGGGCGGTCAATCTTATCTGGCAGCGGGACGCCAACGACTATATTATCCGCTCGATCACCCTCGCCCAATCGCCCCCGGCTGTTCTGAACGTCGCCGGGCCGCAAACAATATCCATTCGCTCGCTCGCCGGCAAAATCGCCAGTCTGCTCGGCAAAGAGCCGAAATTCGTCTCGCAGGAGGCGCCCTCCGCACTGCTTTCGGATGCTTCACGCTGCATAAGCCTCTTCGGCGCCCCGCAGACGACGCTCGACCAAATGGTTGCCACGATTGTAGAATGGGTCCGATCCGGCAAAGAAACACTAAACAAACCGACGAAATACGACGTACGCAACGGCAAATTCTAAAGCTAACGTTTTATTGGACAGTCAAAACCGAATTAGTGGGTGTCATTGCGAGGAGGCCGAAGGCCGACGCGGCAATCTCCACCCGCCCGAACACGAGAGATTGCCACGGCGTTTTAGGTCTGGCAATGACAACTCACAGAATCATCCGTGACAGACCACTATGGCCGATTCGCAAATAATTGAAAAACTTCGCTCCGGCTGCGTAATCCCCGCCCACCCCCTGGCCCTGCGCCCGGATAGGAGCATCGACCAGCGCCGCCAAAGGGCATTGACCCGCTACTACTTAGCCGCGGGCGCAGGCGGCCTGGCCGTCGGCGTTCACACCACGCAGTTCGCCATCCACAACCCCAAAATCGGCTTGTACCGCCCCGTCCTGGAGTTGGCGATTCAGACGGCGCGGGAATCGGCCGCCCCGCAGGGCCCGGGCCAGCCCGTCATGATTGCCGGCATCGTCGGCCAAACCAACCAGGCCGTCAAGGAGGCGCAATTGGCCCGAGAACTCGGCTACCACGTCGGACTGCTTTCGCTAACGGCGCTGCGAGGCCGCTCAATCGACGAACTCATAGACCACGCCCGGCAGGTTGCCCGGATTATCCCCATTATGGGATTCTACCTCCAGCAGGCTATAAGCGAAATGGTCTTGCCTCTCGAGTTCTGGCAAAGATTCGCTGAAATTCCAAACCTCGTCGCCATAAAGATCGCCCCGTTCAATAGGTATCAAACGCTTGACGTCCTCGAAGCCGTTGCACGCTGCGGCAGGTCCGACCAAATCGCACTTTATACGGGCAACGACGATAATATCATTCTCGACCTGCTCACGCCCTACCAGTTCAACGTCAACGGACGGACCGTCTCGCTCCGAATTGTCGGCGGCCTCCTCGGCCAATGGGCATGTTGGACAAAAAAAGCAGTCGAACACCTCGACCGCATAAAGACCATCCGCCAAAAAACTGCCCTTATCCCGACAAACCTACTCGCTCTGGCAGCGGAATCGATCCTCGCCCGCATCAAAAGAATTCGCTTACCCGCGGCGCCCATCCCGCCGAAACTGCTTACTCTCGCCGCACAGATGACACTCGCCAATAAGGCAATCTTCGACGCCGACAACAGATTCGCAGGCTGCATCCCCGGAATATCTTACGTCTTGAAGCAGCAGGGCCTCTTGGAACAGATAGGAACGCTCGACCCAAACGAGCAGCTCTCGCCCGGCCAGGCTGAAAAAATCGACAGAATAATACGCGATTATCCGCATCTTACAGATGACGATTTCGTCCGGGAGAATCTCGATGAATGGTTGCAATGACAACTCATCGAATCACGAATAATGAATCACTATTCTCGTTGTTGACAAGAAACGTATAGGTCTTTCCAGATTTGCAGAAGGATTCAGACAAATGAACCATCCAACAAAATCACAGAATTCCAAATTCAGACACTCATCCACAATTCGCTTTTGCAGCCGGGCCGCACTAATATCGATATGTCTCGCCATCCGGTGCCTCGCCGCCGACTGGACCGTAATAGGCCAATCCCCCGCCGATAACCAGCTCAGCGAGTATTTCCGCAGCGAAACGGCTAAACTGGCCGAGCAGGCTTTGGCCGGCATCGAAACCCTCGACGACTGGAAGGCCAAACGCGAAATCTATCGCAGTCAATTATTGGAAATGCTCGGCCTTGACCCCTTCCCCGAAAAGACCGATCTAAAGCCCGTCATTACAGGCACTGTCGAGCATGATGAGTTCACCGTCGAGAAGCTTCACTTCCAATCGCGTCCCCGCCTTTACGTCACCGCCAATCTCTATATCCCCAAGGGCCTTGAAGCGCCCGCCCCGACTATCCTCTACGTCTGCGGCCACGGACCAGTCAAAAAGGACGGCATCAGCTACGGCAACAAGGTCGGCTACCAGCACCACGCCGCCTGGTTCGCCCGCCACGGATACGTCTGCCTCGTCATAGATTCGCTCCAGATGGGCGAGATCGAGGCAATTCATCACGGAACCTACAGATACAATATGTGGTGGTGGAACTGCCGAGGTTACTCCTCAGCAGACGTTGAGGCGTGGAACTGCATCCGCGCCCTCGATTACCTCGAGACTCGCAAAGAAGTCGATAAGGAGCGATTCGGCGTCACCGGGCGCTCCGGCGGAGGGGCATATAGCTGGTGGATCTCCACCATCGACGACCGCATAAAAGTCGCCATCCCCGTCGCCGGAATCACCGACCTTCAGAACCACGTCATCAACGGCTGCGTCGAAGGCCACTGCGATTGCATGTACTTTGTCAATACATACCGCTGGGACTACCTCCAATTGCCCGCCCTGGTCGCACCAAGACCTCTTCTGATCTCGAATACCGATAAGGACAGCATCTTCCCCCTCGACGGCGTGATGCGAACATATCTCAAAACAATGAAAATCTACGACCTCTACGACGCCCGTGACAAGCTCGGCCTGCATATATGCGAAGGACCCCACAAAGACACACAGCAGCTCCGCGTGCACGCCTTCGTTTGGTTCAACCGATTCCTAAAGGACGACGACTCG
>DATEBC010000486.1:0-2093 GCA_035288065.1 Sedimentisphaerales bacterium
TTTTTTGACACGGATTTACACAGATTAACACTGTTTCCGGGTATTTGGATTCCTGCTCCACCACGGGCGGATGTTCCATTTCGCAGGAATGACAGACACTCTTATACCGTTGTCGAAACTGTAATAGAACCCTGCCGAAAAACGGTCGGTTCGAGTAAATAAGCCGGCGACCTATCCCCCACTTTAAGAGTCTTTTGTTATTATGGTCGATAACGGGCGACGGAGTACTATAGCTAAAATGTATAGGTCGCCGGCCTTAAAATTCAGGTTTTCCTGTTAGTTAATATCGGCCATTCAGCAGTAAACGCCAACAAGGTTAATACCGGACTTAAGAGTGGAAATGCCGTGATTTTGGCAAGGAATATGCTTGTGCCGTCCAGGGGAATGGCGGGTTCACCGGGGCGGCGCTCTTAGAACATGCGTGTGGAGGCGTTCAGTCGTGGCATGGGCATCTTGCCCATGCGTCGCAGGTCCAAGATGGCCCTGCAATTGGTCTTTTTCCTGCGAGCGGGCTTCTCCGCGAAACGCACGGCCAGGATGGCCGTGCCACTTCTCTCTCGCGCTCTTAAAAGTCGGCGGTGGTCAGCCCTTCTCGGATGGCGTATTTGGTCAGCTCGGCGACGCTGTGCTTATCGAGTTTTTTCATGATCTCGCGTCGGTTCGCGTCGGCGGTTTTCTGGCTTATGCACAAACGCAGAGCGATCTGCTTTGTAGAGAGTCCTTCGGCAATAAGTTGAAGCACCAGACGTTCTCTATTTGAGAGCCTGCTCAGGCCGTTTTCTTCGTTCGTTGAGATCTTGTTGACGTATTCACCGACGAGCACGTCGGTTATCTGAGGACTGAGATAGTGCCCCCCGGCTGCGGCGGCGTGCAGGGCCTTGACAAGCTCGTCGAAGAGGTTGGATTTTAGCACGTATCCCGATGCGCCGACCGCGAGCATTTCAGTTACATAGCGCTTGTGGGGATACATCGACAAGGCAATGATCTTGGTATCAGGGCGTTCCCGGAGGATTTGGCGGGCAGCCTCTACGCCGTTGAGATTGGGCATACTGATATCCATTATGACGATATCGGGGGAGAGTTCTTTTGCAAGCTGCACGACCTGCCATCCATCCTGGGCTTCGCCGACGACCTCCATATCCGGCTGCTCCTTGATCAGCGCCCTTAGTCCCTGCCGCACCATTCCCTGGTCGTCTGCGATTACGATTCTCATTTTTTTACCTCCCTGCTTTTGTGTTGTCTCGCCGCTGCAAAGGGGCCGTGAGCGTTATGCGTGCTCCGTGTCCGGGGGTCGATTGAATCTTCACGCCGCCGCCCAAGTGTTCGAGGCCTTCGCGGATGTTGTAGAGGCCGAAACCGCCTTTTTCATTCAGAAGAAAAACGCCGGCCTCAGACGGGACAAAACCGACGCCGTCGTCCTTTGCGCTTATCAGAATCCTGTCTTTGCCCTTCTTGATATTCACCCGCAAGGTGGTCGCCTTCGCATATTTGACAACGTTGACTGCCAGCTCCCGGATCGCCCGGAAGAGCAGCACCTTGAGATCGGCGCCGAGCTCGACGTGCTCCGGGTAAGAAGCGACGCTACATTTGATGCCGTGCTTCTTTTCAATTTGCTCGAAAAGCCACTGCTCGATGGCGGCGTCGAAACTGAGTTCGTACAGGGCCGGGTTGCTCAGCTCGAATGTCAGAGAGTGGGCGTCTGTGATTGCCCGGTCGATTCCGGCACAGACGCTTTGTAACGATGTAGATACTTCAGAATCGCTCAGCGAACTGATGAGTGACTGGAGTTCGAGCTTGGCCATGGCCAGCTTCTGGCCGATACCGTCGTGGATCCCCATTGCGATACGCCGCCTTTCGTGTTCCTCGGCTAACGCCAGTTCCGACGTGAGCGTCTTGAGCTGGGCCTGCTTCTCGAGAAGCTCTTGCGCCGCCCTCTTTCGCATCAACGCTTCGACAAAGGCCACGGAGAGGGTTTCAATAGCTTGCTGATCTTCCAAGCTATACCCTGCCGGCTTGTTGGCCAAACCGATCATTCCAATGGTCTTATCCATTAGTTTGAGCGGAACGCCGAGAAAGCACGTAATCGGCGGGGG
>DATEBC010000487.1:0-3285 GCA_035288065.1 Sedimentisphaerales bacterium
CACCCTTTAAGCCTCGGCGAACTCAAAGCCCTTTACTCAGCCGCCGCTCTGATTATCGCCAACGACACAGGCCCGCGACACATAGCCGTAGCCCTGAACCGCAAGCTCGTCACGCTCTTCGGCCCGAACGACCCGGCCTGGACCGAAGCCGATTACGAAAATGAAATCCAGATAGTAGGCAACGTCCCCTGCGCGCCCTGCACAAAACCAATCTGCAGAAAGCCCCAACATCTATGTATGCAGTCCATCTCACCGCAAACCGTTTGCCTCGCCGCCGGGGAGTTACTGGACGGCCGACGCACTCGTACTGTCATATTCGCACAACCGAATTTTGAAATGGCTTGCGACTCCTTCTTCGTCAATCCCGAATACAAAACGGCCCTTTCAAAGCTCGGCTTGACTTCCATTGATGCCGTCTTCGCTTTCGACGCCGGCGAGAGCTTAACCAAGAAGAATCTCCCCACGTTTCGCGCCCGCCTACAATTTCAGATGGAAAAACCGCAATCTAAATCTCCCACAACGGCATTCTTAAAGCGCTACGAAAAACCGCCGATACTCGTACAGTTAAAGAATTGGCTCGCACATCACAGCCGAAAAAGCTGTGCCTCTTGCGAACTCGAGCCGACGCGCGAACTGTCCGCAGCAGGAATAAATACGCCCAACGTCATCGCTTACGGCGAGCAGTGGTCCGCCCTCTTGGAAAACAGAAGCTTCATAATCACCGAAACAATCCCCAACGCCGAGGCCCTCGAAAGAAAACTGCCGGATTGTTTCAACGCGCCTCAGACGCCGGAAAACCTCAAGCTGCGAAGGAAATTCATAGCCCAATTAGCGGCATTTGTCGGAAGATTCCATCAGACGGGTTGCCGCCATCGCGACCTCTATCTGTCGCACATATTTCACAGCGCCGACGACCGTTTCTATCTCATAGACCTCGCACGTGCCTTTAGGCCGGTAATTCTGCGCCGACGTTTCCAGATAAAAGACATCGCGCAAATCCACTATTCGGCCCCCGCCAAATACTTCTCAGCCTCGGACCGACTTCGCTTCTACATGGCCTATACCGACCAAAAAAAGCCAACAAACAAAGACAAGCAATTCATTCGACAAGTCCTGGCCAAGGCAAAGCAAATGGCAGGGCACGACAGAAAGCACGGCAGGAACGTCCCCTTTGCACGCTGAGATAACCGGAGCTATAATTCCCACGATGAGTCGAAAAGTCGCAATTGTAATAGAACGTGCCGATACCAGCCTCGGAGGCGCCGAACGCTCAGTCTTCGAACTGGCCGCCGCACTGTCGGCCCGCGGACTGCACGTTGACATACTCGCAGCAAAGGGCCGGACCCACGCCGGCAACATTCACATCCTCTGCAGCGAGACATCCGGCAAGCGCACATCCTATTTCGCGTTCGCAGAGGCTTTGAAAAAGCACTTCTCACAAAACCAGTACGACGTCGTCCACAGCGTCCTGCCCTTCGACTTCGCCGATGTCTATCAGCCCCGCGGCGGCACTTACGCCGAGGCGACATTCCGCAACGCCGTCAGCTATCAGAATAAGGCCGTCGAATACTACAAGCGCCTCACGTCCCTCGCCAATCTCCGGCGCACTGCGCTCCTGCACGCCGAGCGCAAGCTCTGCAGCGCACCGACCGGCCCCATCATCGCGGCTCTCTCCCGGTACGTCGCCGACCAGCTAAAGCACCACTACGCCACAGACCCCCAACGAATAGCAATAATACCAAACGGCGTAAAGACCGGCACAAAAATCGACACCCGGCAGGCCGACGCACTTCGCACCAGAATACTGACTGAGCTGCGGCTCAAAGAAGCCGACAACCCCGTCTTGTTCCTGTTCGCCGCCAACAACTTCAGACTCAAGGGCCTGGTCCCCCTGATAAAGGCCATAGCCGCCGACACAACTCGGCCCACCGAGCGAAAGAGCTTTCTCGTAGTGGTCGGCCACGGCAAAGAGAACAGATACCGCCGCCTCGCCCGCAAGTTAAATATCTTAGACAGAATCCTTTTCATTGGCCCGATGAAGCACATCCACAACGCCCTCTCGATAATCGATGTCGCCGTCCTGCCCACTTTCTATGACCCGGCCAGCAGGTTCATACTTGAAGCCCTCGCCGCAGGAAAGCCAGTCATAACAACCGCGTTCAACGGCGCGATAGATTTGTTCACCCACGACCAACACGGCAAGATAATCGACAGCCCCGACGAAATCCCCGCCCTAGCCCGCGCGATAACCCACTTCACCGATACGGAAAACCTCCAAAAAGCCGCCCTCGCCATAACAGAAGACAATCTCATCGAACGAATCTCAATCAATCGGGTCGCCGGTCAGTTGATTGCCCTTTACGAATCCATCCTGCAAAGGAAAGCAAAGAAATGAACTACATAACCTTCGTGCTCGCCGTCATCGGCGCCTATCTGCTCGGCTCGATACCGTTCGGCCTCATCATCGCCGCCGCACACGGCAAAGACCTCCGCGCCATCGGATCGGGCAACATCGGCGCAACAAACGTCTCCCGCGCCCTCGGCAGAAAGTGGGCCTACGTCTGCTTCTTCCTCGACGTGCTAAAAGGCCTTATCCCAACGCTCGCAGCAATGTTCCTCGCCGGATCGCAGGCGACTCTATCACACCCCGAAAAAATCGTCGCACTCTGGCTCTGCCTCGCCGTAGGATGCGCTGCAATAGCAGGCCATGTTTTTCCGGTGTATATAAGATTCAAGGGCGGAAAAGGAGTCGCAACGAGCTTCGGCGTCGCGCTGGGAATATGGCCCTACTACACAATTTGCGCAGCCTTCGCAATAGTAACATGGCTCGTCGTTGTCTTGATATGGCGATACGTCTCCCTCGCCTCTATTGTCGCCTCAGCCGTCTTCCCAATCACGCTAACCTCGGCCATAATGCTCATGAAAAACTGGCGATTCACAGACCTCTGGCCCCTCCTCGTCGTAGCTGTTTTCATACCCCTGATGGTCACAATTCGACACCGCCGCAACATAAAAAGACTAATCGAAGGAACTGAGGCAAAAATCCAAAAAAAGGAACAAACGTAAAATATGCCGTTCGTCGCCTCCGCCGCGTAAACCAGCCCCCACCTCTACAAGCCCCGACCCCTACAAGCCCCGACCGTGAGGGCGTGTTGCCCAAATGGGAGGGGGATTAGGGTATTTTTTTATGCCAACCGTTTTTGAACCGTTATAATGCCTCATAGAATAATTACAGGGAGGCGTTTGCTATGATGGGTAAACCAAGTCAATTAGAACCCAAGCTGT
>DATEBC010000488.1:0-4963 GCA_035288065.1 Sedimentisphaerales bacterium
CGCCAATTTGACAAACGCCTTCTGAACCAGCGTTATCTTTGCCTGCAAAACCTCAATCTCGTCCCGCATCCAAAGCCGAATATCCGTCGCGACCTGGTCGTTCCGGCTCCTGCCCGTATGCAGCTTCTTGCCCGCTTCGCCAACCTTCGCTATCAACGCAGCCTCGATAGCCATGTGGATATCTTCATACTCCTTGCGAAACTCGAACCGACCCGCCAAAATCGCCTCGCTGATCTCGATAAGACCGTCCTTGATCAGCTTCAATTCATCTTTCGATATCAGCTTCTGATCGGCCAGCATCTGCGCATGAGCTATCGAACCGACTATATCGTATTTGTAAAGCCGCGTATCGACAGACAGCGACTCAACAAACCCGACCGCAAGCTCATCTGGCCCGCCCGAAAGCCGCTTTTCCCAACTCTTTTCAACATTGCTCATCATACTATTCTCCATAATAAGCCACCCATGATTCAAATAATACGCCCTACTCCAAACCGTGTCAAGACGCCGACGCGGCACGCGAACCGGAAGCCCCCACATTTATTGTGGGGGTTAAATCGGCCGTGAAACGTAAATACCCCCAACATAAAGTTGAGGGCTTACGGCGGCGTGGCGCCCAAACCGCAAGCCCCAGGTTTATCCTGGGCGTTACCCCCCCACACAACAACGAAAAAAGGCCGCAAGCACCAAACCCACGGCCCATTACAATTGTACATTCTCAGTCCGCTACTTCTCACCCACCGCCTTAAATGCAGTCCTCCCAAAAATCAACACAACTGTCTGGCCCAAAGCGCCAATCTCATTCTCTCTTTCTTTGTGTCTTTGTGCCTTGGTGGCTACGCCGTCTCAACAGCAGCCTTCTCTTTCGGCTGGCGCGGCTCCGGCGCCGTCGGCCCGCGATAGACTATCACCCCCGTCGGGCACTTCGCCATCGCCGTCTCCATTTGCTCGCCAGGTTCATATTTTGTGTAATCCAGTCGCGCCAGGTTGTCTTCGACACTGAATTGATCGCACTGCTTAGCGCACACGCCGCACCCGATGCAGCCCACCTTGCACATCGCCCTCGTATTCTTCCCGCTTTCCTTACTATTGCACGCAACGGTCATCATATTCTCATGGCCGAAAGGAACCATCTCGATCAGCCCCCGCGGGCAGGCCTTCGAGCAAGCCGTGCACCCCGTGCATTTGCTGTAATCGACCGTCGAAAGCCCGTCAATCACGTGAAGAGCATCGAACTTGCACGCCCTCGTGCAGTCTCCGAAACCGAGACACCCGAACTTGCACGCCTGCGCGTTGGCCAAGGCGTTCGCCGCCGTGCAGCTCGGTATGCCGTAATACTCCGCGTGAAACGTCCTCTGGTCCCTGCGGCTTCGGCAGTGCACTATCGGCCGTTTCGCAGGACCGGAATAACTCACCTGCAAATTCAGTATCCCCGCGACTTTATTTGCCGTCTGAGAGCCGCCCGGCGTGCATCTGCCCAACAGCTCAGGATTCTCCATAACCGCCTTGGCGTACTGCCCGCACCCCGCAAAACCACAACCCCCGCAATCAAGGTGCGGCAGCGCCGCGTGCACCTGCTCGAGTTTCGCATCAACATCCACCTTCAGCCTCTCGCTCGCAATCAACAGCACAACCGCAAACCCGGCCCCAAGCCCAAGCAGCGTAGCCCCCGCCAGAAATATCCTGCCGACCCCTCCTTGCGGCGCGCCGGCCCCGGCCAGCAAGGCGACATACGACATACTACATACGACGTGCAAACAAGCCATTACCATAATTCCTTGCCACAAAGACACAAGCACAATCAATAATCAGTGTGAATCCGTGTCAATCCGTGTCTAAAAAATACTTAAGCTATGTTGGTCCCTTGGTATCCTGGTGGCTACGCCTTTATCATTCCCGCAAAACCCATAAACGCCATAGCGAGCAGACCCGCGGTTATCAGCGTAATCGGCGCCCCTTTGAGGCACTCCGGCACATCCGCCAACTGCAGACTCTCCCGAATCCCCGCCATGATGCAAATGGCCACCGTGAAGCCTATGCCCACTCCGGCGCTGAGCACTACAACCTCCAGGATATTGTCCGTCCCCCAAATGTCTATGAAAAGACATATACCCAGAATCACGCAGTTTGTCGAAATCAACGGCAGAAAAATCCCGAACACGTCATACAGCGACGGGAAGAATCTCCGCACGTACATCTCCACAAGCTGCACCGCCCCGGCTATGATTACAATGTAGCAGATGTACCGCGTTATCTCAAGACCCAGCGGCGTCAAAATATAGAAGTCCACCACCCACGTCAGCGTCCCGCTCAGCGCCGTGACGAACGTTACAGCCAGCCCCATTCCGAAGGCGCTGTCCAGCCTCCCCGATACCCCAAGGTACGGACACGTGCCCAGAAATTTGGTGAACACAAAATTATTCACCAGCACCATCGACAAAAAGCCCATCAAAAGGACAGATAGCCGGTCCATATCAGGCTCCCTTCTTTCGAGTCAATACATTCGCCAGGCCCAGCAGCAGACCCAAAGTGACGAAGGCCCCCACCGGCATCTGCATTGCCAGACACGGAACAAATCCGGACGGCATAACCTCAATCCCAAAGAGCCGCCCCGAGGCGAGCACCTCGCGTATCCCCGCCAGAATGCACAGCGCTATCGTAAAGCCCCCGCCCATTCCAATGGCGTCCAGCACGCTCACCACCACGCCGCACTTGCTCGCGCACGCCTCCGCTCGGAATATGATCAGGCAGTTGACGATAATCAGAGGGACGTACGCTCCCAGTATCTCGCTCATTGCCGGCGTGTATGCCCGCAAGAACAGATCGCAAATCGTCACAAACGTGGCGATTGTCAGCGTGAACATTATTATCCTAAGGTGCGGCTTGAGCAGATTGCGCATCATGCTCACCACGATACTGCTGCACACCAGCACAAATATCACGCTCAGACCCATTGTCAACGCGGGCTTGACCGCCGTGGTCACTGCCAGAGGCGGGCACATCCCTATGAGCATCCGAAACGTCGGATTCTCCTTCCACAAACCCGCCAACAGCGTTTCTTTATAAACACCCGTTTTCGACTCAACTTCACTTGACATTGCTAATAAGCCCCTTAGTCTGCCTTAATATATCCCTGTTTTCAAATGCCTTCCTGCCTTACTATTGTAGTCGCCAATCTCCTGAGTCTTTGTCCTTTGAACATTTGAATTTCGATATTGTTTAGGATTTCGTGCTTCGAATTTAGGATTTATTCCCCTTCGTGCCTTGGTGCCTTAGTGGCTTGAATTAGTCCCTTCCTCTGCATCTGCTCTTTTATCTGCCCTACAGTATCGTTCAATATCCCGACCACCGCCTCACTGCTGATCGTCGCCCCTGTTATCGCCACAATCTCCGAATCAACCTTATCCGCGCTGCCCGCCGAAACTAATTTCAGCCCCCCCGCCGGCGCGCCCCTGAACTGGCTTCGATAGTAATCATCTTTGATCCGGTCGCCAAAGCCCGGCGTCTCGCTGCTCACCAGCACCTCGTACCCCATCAGCTTCCCAAAATCCGCGTCAACAGCGACCACCAGCTCAATCCTCCCCGAAAAACCGTCTCCGACGGCCATGAGACTCCAGCCGACACACTCCTGTGTCTCCCCAACGGCCTTATACACCGTAACCTTTTCACTCTTGCCGCGTCCCAGCCCTACCTCGAACTGCGCATCCACGGGCACAAAGTACTTGGCCTCCCGCAGCAAAAAAAGCGTGAGCCGGTTCAGCTTGTTCGCCTTGTTCTGCTCTATCTTCTCCGACAGCCCCGCATCAGTCGCCGCTACCAGAATACCAAAACAAAGCGACGACACTATCAACAGCCAGCTCTGCTCAATAAAATGCTTCAACTTGCCCATATCAAAAACCTTACTTCTGCCGCCAAGACACAAAGACACCAACATTATAGAATGATTCGCTTCATGCCATTCTTTATTACTGGTGCATTAAAATTGATGAGAAATCCTATGCGTCTCCATGTTAATTTCAGGTAGCTCAACAACTGAGCCTCCCACAAAGGATTCGTCTTATCCACAGCCTTCATTTCACAAATGCCTTATGCACTGTATATGCAGCATCCACGATCTTAGCCGCAACTTCTTCTTCCTTTTCAAATTCCATCTAACACTTCTTCTTCGTGCCTTAGTGTCTTCGTGGCCAATAATATCTAACATCGCTTCGTGTCTTAGTGCCTTCGTGGCAAAAAACTACGTCACGCTCGGCTTCCCTCCCGCCGGCACGCGCTTGCACAGTCTATCGATAAGCGGCGTCACCGCGTTCATAATAAGAACAGAAAACATTACACCCTCCGGATAACCCCCGACGATTCGTATCAGCATCGTCAATCCTCCGACGCCGATGCCGAAAATCCACATCCCCCCGTGCGTCAAAGGCACAGTAACCGGGTCCGTAGCGATGAAAAACGCACACAACAGCAATCCGCCGCTCGTCAAATGATAGAAAGGCGGCACGTACGCCATCGAATCGGCCAAATAGGCAATCGCCCCAAACGCCAAAGCCGAAACCAGAACCGCCGCCGGAATGTGAAGACTAATCGTCTTTCTTATCAATAGATAAGCCCCGCCGATCAACATCGCAATCGCACTGGTCTCGCCCAAACACCCCCCAACCTCCCCGGTAATAGTCCCGACGAACTCATCTTTGCTGTAAGTATCCGCCCCCAGCTTGTTCTTTATCGCCAGCTTGCTCCATGCCAACGGCGTCGCCTGGGTGCGCCATTCGCTCGGACCCTCTATCAGAATATTCTCAGCAGAAATCCTCGACATGTTCGGATCTATTGTTGCAGGAACCGTCCACGTCGTCATCAGCGTCCCGAATGATACCGCCAGAAATGTCCGTCCCGCCATCGCAGGATTAAAAATATTCGACCCAAGACCCCCGAAAACCATCTTCCCTATCCCAACCGCAACAAC
>DATEBC010000489.1:0-5251 GCA_035288065.1 Sedimentisphaerales bacterium
CCGCCGCAGACGATAAACAAGCTGAAGCTCCTTCGGATCCAGCAGCAGCTCCTCTCTTCTCGTTCCGCTTCGGCTTATGTCTATGGCAGGCCAGGTCCTTCTATCAACCAGTCGCCTGTCAAGATGAAGCTCCATATTCCCGGTCGCCTTGAATTCCTCGAAGATCACCTCATCCATTTTCGAGCCGGTATCGATCAGCGCCGTGGCAAAAATGCTCAGCGAGCCGCCTTCCTCGACGTTTCTGGCCGCCCCGAAAAACTTTTTCGGCATCTGCATCGCACTGGCATCGACGCCGCCCGTTAGAATCCTTCCGGAGTGCGGCATCTCGCTGTTGTAGGCGCGCGCTAAGCGGGTAATTGAGTCGAGCAGGATCACGACATCCCGGCCGTACTCCACGCAGCGTTTTGCCTTCTCGATCACAACCTCTGCAACCTGGCAGTGTCGGGCCGCCGGCTCATCGAAGGTAGAGCTTATCACCTCGACGTCGGCGGCGGTCTTTCGCTGCATTTCCGTGACCTCTTCAGGTCGTTCGTCAATGAGCAGCACTATCAGCTTGACGTCCGGGTGGTTCGTGCTCATCGCGTTGGCGATCTTCTGGAGCAGAATCGTCTTGCCCGTACGCGGCGGAGCGACGATCAGCCCGCGCTGACCCCTGCCTACCGGCGTCACCAGGTCGATTATCCTCATCCCCAGCTCATCAGAGGTGGTCTCGAGAATGAAACGCTTTTCCGGGTGAAGCGGGGTAAGGTCGCTGAAGACTACCTTGTCCGCAAGGATGTCCGGGTTTTCATAGTTGATCGCCTCGACACGAAGAAGTGCAAAATACTTCTCCGAGTCCTTGGGCGGCCTGATCTGACCGGAGACCGTGTTGCCCGTTCTAAGACCGAAACGCCGGATCTGAGAAGGCGAGACGTAGATATCGTCCGACGACGAGAGGTAGTTGTAAGTCGGATTCCGCAGAAAACCGTAACCATCCGGCAGGACTTCAAGAACGCCTTCGCCGTACATCAGTCCGTTCTGGCGAATTCGCTCTTTGAGAATCCTGAAAATCAGGTCCGTCTTTTTCAAGGCCGTGTATTCTGTGATGCCTTCCTTCTTCGCAAGCTCGTGCAGCTCGGCGACGTTCAGTTTCTGAAGGTCGGTCAGATACAGATTGCCCTTCTTGACGCGCTCATACTTTGCGTGGGTGGACTCCTCCTCTTTCTCTTCTTTCTTGGCTGAATCCTTCGCGGTCCCATCATCCGGGGCCTCGTCGGGCGAGGTCTCCTCGGACGAAAGCTCCTCGATAGTAGCCACCGCTGTCGAATCAGAATCTTCTACCTGCTCCTGCTCATCCTCTTCTTCATCGACTGGTTGATCTTGGGCGTCGGCCCTTTTCCTTTTGGTTTTCTTGTGTTTCTTAGCTCTTTTTGCGGCCGCTTTTGCCATTATTGCTCCTTTTCCTCTTGCGAAAATGTATTCGATACCTTGGAAGATACAGACTACTGCTCCGGCTATATAAAATCTGCCTCAGCGGTTCAGCAGGACTGGAGTTTTGCGCGGAATAACACGATCTTTACGTTAAAAGGTATTGCCTATATGCCGGAAGCTACTGCTGTGGTACGAGTATCCCTTCGTAAAACCCCACTTAACATCTATCCAAGATACTTGTGAAGATATTAGTGACTTGCCTGACCAACTCCGAGAAGTCAGAATTGTTGTATATGGTATTATCGGCGAGGCTGGCCTTGTTGTCCAGAGAAATCTGAAAATTTTCTCGAATTCTTCGCTGATTCTCGTCGAAAAGACCGGCTTTTTTCGCTCTCTCGGCCCTAAGACCCTCTTCGCACTCGACAAAAACGACCTTATCGCAGCGTTTCTCCCACCCAACCTCGGCCAAAAGGGGCATGTCCAGAACGATGGCCTTCAATTCGCTTTGCCCGTTGCACCGCTGGATAAGAGCCTCTGCTTCTTCCAGAACACGCGGGTGGATTATATTATTCAGCAGACCCAGCTTTTTGGTATCTGCAAAAACAACATCCGCGAGTTTCCGCCGGTCGATATTGCCCGACGAATTGCAAATCCCCCGCCCAAGAAGGCCGACGATTTCTTCTCTGACGCCGTCCTCGTCAAGCAGGTCGTGGGCAATCTTGTCCGCATCGACCACCGCGCAGCCCAATTTGGCAAACTCCTTTGCCACGGTGCTCTTGCCCGACCCGATGCCGCCCAAAATGCCTATTATTGGTTTTTTCCCGGCAGTGCTCACGACCGTCAATCTAACCGCTTCCCGGCAAGCAGTCAAGCTCGCTGATTCACCGGCTATGCCCCGCGTTCTGCCAACCGCAAAATCCGCCCGTTTAGCGGTCGCCGGGACTTGTCCCCTGGGGACGGCGACCCCGCGAAATCACTCGCGCGACGACTCAAGAGCCTGTTTTCCCCCAAATCACGCACCCCGCAAGAGCGGCAATCCACGCTCTTTCACACAGTCACCGCCTCATTTTGGTGGAGCGTGTGCGCAAGGAGTTTGTGGAAGAAGGTCTGGAATCGGCCCTGGAACGCCGCCAGCCTCGCCGCCAGTACCGGCGAAGACTGGATGGAGACGGCGAAGCTCATCTGGTGGCTCTGGCGTGCCAGAAGCCTCCCGAAGGTCGAAGCCGCTGGACGCTGAAGTTGTTAGCCGATCGGCAATGAGTTGTAAGCCATTTTTTTGCAGATATTGCGGGCTGATTTGGTGGCCGGACTTGCAGGTTAAGAAGGTGGGGGCTAAAATGGATGGGATGACTATATCGAAGATGGCCTCGTAAAGGGCCGCCTGGGGGTGGAATTTGGCTGTTTTTTTGCAGATTCCTTCCGTCTTTGGCGGACTCGGAATGACGGTATAGTCGGAAGACTTGCGAAATGCGGAACTCTTGTGTGATAAGGAGCAGGATATGAGACAATTGGGCGCTGCGATAATTGGCTGTGGGTGGGTGGCGGGGGAATATGTCAAGGCGTTTGTAAACGACCGGAGGTCCGAGGTGCGGGCGTTGGTCAGCCGGAATCGTGCGAACGCCGAGAGATACAAGAGTCAATATGGTTTGCAGTGCGCGGTCGAGACGGATGCGGCGGTTATGCTCGCGCGGGACGATATCGATATTGTCGTTGTGAGCACGCCGCACAATGTGCATACCGAGTACGTTGTCGCAGCCGCCGAGGCGGGCAAGCACGTCATCGTCGAGAAGCCTGTTGCGCTAACGGTCGAGGACGTGAAGAGGCAGCGGGAGGCCGTCGAGAGAAGCGGGGTCAAGACTTTGGTCGGCTTCGTGCTGCACTGGAACCCGCTGCTGATGACTATTGATAAGCTGATTGAGCAGGGGACATTCGGCGAGATCTTCATGGTTGAGGTGGATTATCTGCATCGAATATGGATGAGGCCGGAGGAGAAATGGCTTGGAAGCCGTGAGCAGAGCGGCACGGCTATTCTGACGGGCGGATGCCATGCGATAGATGCTCTGCGGTGGTTCGCCCGCAGCGAGGTCGAGCAGGTCTGCGCATACCAAACCGGGACCGACAATCCGATAGAGTATCCCGGGACGATCTCGGTTGTTCTAAAGTTCAAGGACGGTAAGATCGGGCGGAGCACGACGACCTTTGACGCCCAAATGCCGTATCGTTTCAATATCGGCGTCTATGGCACGGAGGGGACGATGCGCAACGACGAGCTTTTTGCCCCGAAGCTTTTTCCGGGCCAGAATGACTTTCTGAAGGTTCCGTGCATCCTGCCGGACAGCGGGGACGTCGCCCATCATCCTTTTCAGGGCGAGGTGTCGCATTTTCTCGATTGCATAATCGAAGACAGGCGGCCTTTTCCCGATCTTGCCGATGCGGCCCATACTCAGGCGGTGTGCTTTGCGGCGGACCTTTCGGCGGAATCGGGCAGAGCTGTGATGGTCGATGAAATGATGAATAAATCGTAGGATACTATAGCAGTCTGTCGAAGTTGAATTTGTTGGTGAGAACCCCACGTAAAACGCGGGGCTAAGTACTTGGCCTGCGGTTTTGCTGCAGGCTTTGGGCGACAGAATCACACTTTACAAAGTGTTAGCTCGATTTTGGAGGCAGCGTTATGAGTTACGAATTTGACCGCAGGGGATTCTTAAAGGCAGGGGCCGCAGCCGGGCTGGGGGCGACTTTCGGCGGCGTTCAATTAGCGGCTTCGGCGGCCAAGTCGGATTTGCCTTTGGCCAAAGAGATTGATTTGCCCGCTATCGAGGAAGTGCGAATAGGGATTATCGGGATGGGCGGGCGCGGCAACGGCCTTATGGGCAATCTGTTAGAGATGAAGGAAGCTGTCCGGATCAAGGCGGTGTGCGATATTTATCCGGAGCGCGCGGCGGCGGCTGCGGAGCGGGTCGCGGCGGCGGGTCAGCCGAGGCCGGAAAGCTACTCGGGCAGCGAAGATGTTTGGAAGAAGCTTGTGGATCGCGACGACCTGGATGCGGTCGTCATCGCGACGTATTGGCAGTGGCATACGCCTATGGCGGTTTATGCGATGAAGGCTGGCAAATATGCGGCTGTGGAGGTCCCGGCGGCTTATACGCTCGAAGAATGTTGGGAGCTGGTCAATACCTCCGAGCAGACGGGGATGCCGTGCATGATGCTGGAGAACTGGAGCTTTCGCAGCGATAACCTGGCCGTGCTCAACATGATCCGGCAGGGCCTGCTGGGGAGGATTGTGCACTGTCACTGCGCTCATTCGCACGACTGCATCGACCATTGGTTTTTCGAGAGCGGGACGGGTAAGGACCGCTGGGCCGCCAAATTTCTTGTCGAGCACAACCGGGACCAATATCCGACGCATCAACTGGGGCCTGTGATTAGCTGGATGGATATCAACTGCGGCGATTACTTCGACTATATCACCTCGACGGCGACGGAGTCCGTGGGGATCAATGCGTATTTCGCCGAGAAGTTCGGGCCGGACCATCCCAACGCGACGCGCAAATTTGCCCAGGGCGACATTGTGACGACCACCGTGCGGACCAAGAAGGGGAAATCAATCGTTATCAATTATGATATGCAGCTTCCGCGGCCTTATGACAATCGGTGGCTTATTCAGGGCACGCGCGGTCTCTATAACGAGCAGCGGGACGCCGTGTACGTAGAAGGCGTAAGCCCCCAATACCACCAGTGGGAGCCGTTCGGGCCTTATCATGAGAAATACCGACACTCCTGGACCAAGGGACCCGCTGAAGGGGGGCACGGGGGGACCGATGTGCTTGAGCTGAGCCTG
>DATEBC010000490.1:0-10109 GCA_035288065.1 Sedimentisphaerales bacterium
AAAATCAAACGAAGCCACAACCAAGCTCCGTAGCTCGTTCGCCCGCAACCCTGTCTCAACTGCCAGCCGATACAACAGCGCCCGCTCATATCCGGTCATACCGAAGCGCATCGGCTGTGCTGCTGTTATCTCCAACAAACGCCGTATTTCGTCCGGTTCAAACGCCCGCCGTCCGTGCCGCGTGTCGTCGCTCTTAACAGAAACACAGTCAAGATGTTCAAGCGGAGATTCGCTTGCCCTGCGCTGCCTGACCATCCAGCGGCAAAAGTGCTTTATCGCCTTCAAATAGTAGTTTCGCGTGCGTTTGCCGATCCCCTCTGTAGTCTCCAAGTCGTTCAGGTATCGGCTCACGGCGTTTGCGGATATATCGCTCCACGCGCGGAATTTACAGCCCTCGATTATGCGCTTTACTCTGGCAATAGTCTGCTCAACCTGCGCCTTTGTGTTGCCCTTGTCGGCAAGGGCCTGCCGAAAATCCGCCAAGTGCTGCGCCAATGGCTTTGAGCAGTGTTCCTTGAAGAGGTCAACCATTCCTTCCTGTGAACGCTCGGCATCCTTTTCAAGTCGGGCCGCAAGCTGGCGGCTGGCCTCTTTGTCCTTGTAAGCCCTGACCCGCCGCTCGATACCGTCTACATCCCGATACTTGACGTACCAGTGCTGAGACTGTTTCTTCACTCTCTTGCCGTCCACGAGCTTCGTGTATTTTCGTTTGAAAACTGAAGCCATAATATCACCTTCCCTTCTTCTTGCCGCTCTTGGCAATTGTCAGCCCAAAGTATTTGAGCAGAATATCAGCCGTTTCGACCGTGCAGGTTCGGCCCTGCATTATACGGCATAACTGGTCTTCGCCAACGCCCGTTTCTTCGGCGATCTTGTATCGTGTCTTGCCGCAAGCCTCGATATGTTTTCTGATAGTCTCAATTATCATAACCACAATATACAGCCTTACTTGGCAACTGTCAAGTATAATCTTGAAAACATCTGAACTTTTTTTGACCTATCATTACCTTGAGCCAGCTTCCCACATCCCGGAATCCGGCAGCCCCGCTCTCATCAGTCTTTTCGCTTATACCAATTAGCATAATACACTTTCACTGATAGCAATGTTTGTAAGTCATAATTCTATAAGTCTGTGCTTCTATACTTCTATATCTCTATACCTCTATATGTCATTTTTACCCCCTCTGTAGCGATATAGATTCGCTTTTCTATAGCCAGAGTGCCCCTTCTTAACCAAGTCTAAGATGCCTTCCCGGCAGAACCGCTGTAGTAACCGCCAGGCCGTCTTCTCGCTGCTTATGCCGAGTACGTTCTTGGCTTGGTACGAGGAAAAGGGAAAAGCCTTGCTGCTGCCCTCAAGGACCTGGCGGTGGTAGAGGACCTTGCCGAGAAACTGACGCTTGGGGTCAAGATGTCCAAGCTCCGGTCGTGGTTCGCCGTCGGCCTTAGCGGCCTCTATTGCTCTTCGCACGATGCCAGCATACTTGACTTTGGCCCATGCGTCCAAAAACTGCTCATGGATGTCTTCCCACTCAAGCGCGTCATTGTTTTCATCAACAAGAGAGCCGTCAGCCCTGTCATAGAATTCCTCCAAGACCGGGACCAAAGATTCGGGCTTGATATTGTGGCGTAAAATCTTCTGAAGTTCCACACACAGGATAAAAACGGGTTCGTTGCCGATGAATACGCGCTTGCGGGTTCTGCCAAGCGCATTGTCGATCACCTGTTGGATTTCGGGCAGGAGTCCGCCATCTTCTGTAAACAGCAATTCGGTCATAATCCCTCAGATACCCTCCCGTATGCCCTCTGCCCCCTTTTGAGCGGAGTTCATTGATCCTGGCTCATTTGGGACGCCCTCAGGCGCGCCTTGTGCCAGTCTGGAGCGCGGTCGATAGGGAAACAGAGGACATTCAGGACTTGTGCAGAGGTGGACTTCTTTGATTTCCCAGCCGCAACATTCCGCGCAGAAGGCGTGCATCGCACTCTTGCGGCTCTTGCCCGTCATGGCCCGGTCGTAAGCCTCCCGATACCGGCGGGGCATTTCCGCCCGGTGCTGCACGATTCTCTCTTGCTGCTCGCTGTTCACTGAATCTCCCCCACCACGCTCCAACGCTGCACAAGCAGCGCCCGCAAAAGCCCATGGCCCTTCTTACGCTGCGCGCGTTTCATGGGGCTTTGTAGGACAAGCAGGACCAAGCCGATTTGCTCCCGGAGATTTTGATTTGACGCGGATGCAAGGTCGCTGTATGATGTCCTTAGTGACTGTTGTTTCAAGGCCGCTGCTGGCGTAGCGGCCTTCTCTATTTCACCTTGCATCTTCGGTTCCCTTCCGTGCCTCGAACCGCGCGATATCGCAGCCGCACTCAATAAATAGGCTGACGTCGGACATGAGAAATCTTTTGCTGCCCCCGATAGATACCATTTTCGGGAGTTTACCCGACGACACTAATCTCCATATTGTGCGTGGTGACAATGACAGCATCGCTGCCAGTTCCTTTGCTGAGATTGCGATTGCGCGTCTCAGCGTTGTGGTTTGTTGCCCTAATCCATTTTCCATGACGATCTCCTATTCGGTTGTCACCAACTCACGATCAACAGTTGATCGTATCATCATAGAAAATAGCATGGATTTCAGCGGACAAAGGCTGTCCGTCGAAATGTCTTTTGAGATTTTGAGCGAGGTCAGATTTCGACACTCTAAGACTTGAAAGTTTTTTTATAGACAGTGGATTTTTGTTTTAGCGGACAACCCGTGTCCAGTGAGTTGCGGCTATCAGTCAGCTTTTTCGAGACGTTTCCTTCGCTTTTCGAGCCTATCCTTTTCGCTTCTGAATGTGCGTTCGTCAAGGTCTCTCTCTCGGCAGAATGTCTTGATCAAGGGGCGTTTGCCTTCTGACTTCTTAGCTTTGGATTCTTTCCAAAACTCTTGTATTGCTTCTTTCATATCAGGTTGGATATCTTCCCAGATGTCTTTGCGCTCTGTTCCTGCTGGCTTTCTGGCACGGCTGACTTGCTGCTGTGAATCCGCAGGCTGCTCCCGAACCAAGCTACCGACATGCCGGAGCTTGTACAGCAGAGCGGCAGCCGCTTTCTTAACCTGGACGGGATTCAGACGCTTAGGGTTTATCCAACACTGTGATTGCTGAACCAGCTCAGCCCGCGCATCCCAGTCGACAGCTTTCTTTACAAGGTCGCTCGCCCGTTCTTTTAGCTCGGCGGCGATAGCAGGATGGCTGTAATTGAATTCTGTTATCAGACTGTCGAGCCAACCGTCAACTATGTTTGCACGCAGTCCACATGCTGCATAGGAGTAGGCATAATAGCAGAGCAATCTGGGATCGTTGCCGTCTTCTTTCACCCACCAGCCCAGGACGTTTACCAGTTGCCGGATAGCCGTCAACTTGTATTCAGTATGACTTTTTGGCTGTGGCGGCTTGCTGAATTTCGGGGGGTAATAAATATCATCGAGTGAGGTATTCGTATCATTGAATACCTTTTCCAAAAGCGGGCAGCGGGGCAGTACCCCTTCGCGCAATCGCTTATGGCAGTATAGGTAATGGTATTGAGGGTCGCACCACATAAATCACCTGCTTTCTTCGGGTCGGTCGGGCCTTCGGCAGGTTAGCAGGTGAATACGAACCTTACCGAAGGCCGAACCGTTTAACCGGTAGCTTGCCGGTCGTCCCGAAACACCCCTGTATTTTATCGAAAACGCCCTGACATTGCAACGATTTCACCTCGGATTTTACTTGACTTGAGGCCACAAAGAGCGGTATAATAGATACCAGCTTTGGAGGGAGCCAAAGCACCTAACAAGCGAAGAACATTAAGAATTGTTTGAAAGCGTCCAATTTGAAAAACGTGAAAACATTATTTGATTCAGAGGAAGTCAGGATCAGAAAAGCTAAATTCCGAAGGTTTTTAATGTCTCTTATGAATCCAAAAACGGGAATGGCGCTTATCGGGATGTTTTGGCTTATTATCATTACGGCAGCCCCATTGCTTCTTTTGGGCGCTATTATCGGGGGGCGTTTAACGGCAGCTTTGACAGCCGTTAGTGATGCTGTTTTGGGTATGGGAATGGTGAGTATCGTCGCTGTACCGATTTTGACCGTCAGAAAGTTCTGGCGCGAACATCGGAGAAAATAGGCCACTATATTCGCCACACGACTACTGCCCTCGCCACTTAGTTTAGGTGTGGTGATGTTGAGAAGGAAACCCAGTTAAAGCCGCCCCACACAATCTTCCACCACCCCTCTCACAGCCACCTTGCGCCCGTAGAACCGCCGATCTGCCCTTGCCGGGCATGGTAGGCTAATAATCCTCAAAACTCAGAATTTTCGCGGCGTGAACAGGGGAAGGCGACTGGAGGGGCGCGATGGGGGGGTAAGCCCTCCCCTTTTTCTTACGCCGTGTGCAGCCGCAGTTTCGCCAGTATTACAGCCTCCCGGCGCTCGGCCTCATCAAGCTCCCTTTGGCGCTCGCCGTTTTCGATAACATGCCGGTCGCTGAACATGGCCTTGTATCGGCCTAAAAGGTCCAGCGCCCGCAGCCGGTCCGCGTTAGTGGCCCTGGCCCCGAAGGCAATCGTGCGCAGGGCTACGATGATCTCACCGACTTCAACATCGGCTTTTTCTGCAACTTGGGCTGTCCGCTTGTCAAGCTCGGCTGCGATCTTGGGGTTTCTCAGCAGCCGGTGGGCCATAACTGCCGCGCTTTTCGGGCTGTAGCCAGCGGCAACGGCGGCGCGAGTCCCGTTCCACTGGTTTGCAGGCAGCGCTTCGATGAAGGCTTTCTGTCTGGCCCTCAGTTCGTTCATAGCTGGTGTTCCTTTGCCGTCCTGACCAGCGCCTTGATTGCCGCCTTGATATGCCCCGGCAGCCCCGGCCAGACGGCCACGATTTCCGCCAGGTCAGAAGGTAGGTTCTGAGTGTCGATTTCGGGGCTTTTTCGGGAATTAGGTGTCAACTGGGGTGTCAACTGCGTTTCGGCAGTTTCGCAAGTCTTTGTCTTTTCAGCACTTGCGAAATCCGGTCGCCGGACTTCGAATCCGGAGGTTGCAGGTTCGAGCCCTGCCGGGCGCGGTCAAGAATGCCTTGGCCACGCGCGCATGCCGCACATGCTCCATATTACGAAAGCCGACTATCTATGTCTGCGGCCTTGCGCCGGCTGGAGCAACCTCCTACTGATCATCTCGGCAAAAGCCACTCGTCGGCGAGAATCGCCGCCTCGCCAAAATCGATCCTGCCGTTCCGGTCGGCGTCAAGGCCGTCACACCATAGGGGCGCAGAACAGGCTCTGCCCCAATTGTCGGTTATTTCCGCCCAATCGAAAAAGTCTATCCGCGAATCGTGATTGAAGTTGGCTCTGCAGGCGACTATCTCGAGGGCATCGTCGAGCTGGACCTCTGCGGCCTGGCTGCACTCGGGCGTAACAATGACAGTCCACAGGTTCGGCTCGGCATCGCTGAGATCGGCCCGGCAGGTGATAGTATTCTCATCGACGACCACAACATCCGCTGCGTTCACTCTGGCAACGTCGTCCCGGAACACAATCAGCTCCGCGTCAACGTTGAACAACTTCCGGTCGGCGCCGCTGGAGTTGGTCTGGAAGAATTCGATCTCTTCGCCGCCGCTGTTCTCGAAGAAGTCGAGGACAAGGTAATAGCTGCCCGCAGCGGGGAAGTTGAACGTCATTGTCCCGGCGGTTCGATTACCGGTGACATCCGTCGTTGCAGGAGCGCGGGGGTTGGCATACTCCCCGACGAGCTGCCCGCCGATGGAAAGCGTGAAGCCGTCGTCGCTGTTGACTGCGAAGTACCTTACGCCGGGCGACGGGGCGTAGATATAGCCGCTGAAACGCACGGCGAAATTGGCCGGATCGCCCGAGTTGAATGGGACGGCAAACTGATCGCTCGGCGAGAAGACACCCTCGTCGCCGGTCTGGAACAGATTAATCACCGGGTGAACCGCATACACCGGGTCGCCAACGCCCTCTTCGGGATTGTCCAGCAACTGCGCTGCATAGTCAATCAGGTCGAACGCCTGATTGTTCTGGACGTAGAGTGCGTCAAAGCCGATCTCCGTCGAGGCGCTGCCGGTCAGCGAGACCTGCATGGCCGAGCCGGGGGCGAATCCGCTCCCGTGAATGGTCAATTCAGCCGTCCCGTTGTTGCACGCCGCATCGGGCGATACCGACGTAACCGCACAAGGCAGCACGCGGGTCGCAGTAATCGAATCCGTCGCCCCGGCTACGGGATTATCCGCATCATCCAGCCCCTCAAATTCAAGCAGATTTGCCCCCACTGCGAGAGGAACATCCACTTCCCACGCGCTTCCCATGAAGGTCGCCGTTACGGGCGAACCATTGAGCGCAATTCCCTCCACTTCCCCCTGGGCAACGCCTTCGATCGTCACAGTTGAATCCGATGTACAGAAATCGTCGCCGCCGTTGGTGGTGATCTCAAAAATCTGGGCCGGAATATTGTAATTGTTGAGGATCCAGGACCGACGGTCGCGGACGAAAATCTTAATGCCGTCGCGTCGGCCGGCGTCGCCGCCGTCGGCGGCCAGTGCGTCGGCGGCATCGTCCAGAAACTCGTCGAATGCCGTGGGGGGATTTGCCGTCCCGTACGAGGTCTGCCACGGGCCGTAAAGCAGAGCGCCGAAGGCCTGGAGGTACAGGTTGCTGTACTTGGAATAATTCAGGAACCTGCTCACCTCCGGAAATTGCCCGCCTACGGTGTACACGCTCGTACTGCTGCCGTTGCCCGATCCGAGCGTAAAATCGATATCCCATGGAATGAGATACCACTTGTCTTCTTCAGCCGCATAGTAGAAGTAGTTGTTCTTGCCGCGGTTGTAGCCGTAGCTGTCCCAGTCGCCTTCGGCATGCCGAATCGCCAGGACCGCAGCGAAGTGATAGGGGTGTACGGCCGATTCGATGGCCGCCTCATAAACCGCGCCGTTGCTCGACGACGTATGCATCGCAGAGGCAAAATCAAAAAGGTGATCCCAGTCGTCGTCTTCTCGGTGGGATCTCTTCTCCATATTCCAGCGGTATGTTTCCTTGATAAGCGGGCCGCTGTTGAGACCTTCGTCTCTGTTCGAGAATCCGGTGCCATCGACCGTGTACTCGAAGTAATCGTCGATCTTGTGAATGTAGCCGTCGTTGTCTCCCGGGAACCACGAATCGATGTAGTCGCCGTCGATCTTTTGCACGTCCTCGTAGTCCTGGTAGCTATTGCCGTTCATAATCGGACGAATATACTCCTGCGACGAATACTCAAGTCCCATCTTGCGGTAGAACCAGTATGAAGCTCTTTCCTGCAGCGGGCCTCTGCTGCCGCCCTCGGTATTGTCCATATTGATCTCCTCGCGATCTCGGTATTTCTGGTCGGAGTTGAAATCAATCCGCCATGCGTAGCGGCTGGTGGGGTTGCGCCCCGAACCGCTGCGAATGAAGGGACTGCCCCGGAACCGAATCCCTACGTTGTAGAAAACATCCGTATCGTTATAGACGAACGTGCAATCCAAAAGCTCGTTTGAGAGATTCGCCCGTGACGTGAACGTACTAATGACTTCGCTCGACATCCAGACGCGGTACGTGGCGAACGCCGTGTTGAGCTGCGCATCGCCGACTCGAACCAGGCACGTCCTATTGGGCACATCAGCCGACGACTCCAGCATAGTGGGGAACCGCGTCGATGCCGACCCGTCTGATGCCTCAACATAGAACAAATACATAGTGCCGGCCGATGTGCCCGGGATAACGCCGGTATAGATGCCGTCTTGTGCCACAAGGTCGTTGTCCATCCCATTGTCAAGCATGGGCGTGCTCGTAAACACCGGAGAACTGTACCGATAATAGAGCGTAACCGAGGCAACTCCGTCGTTGTCGGTCACGCGGGCGGTTACCACTATCGGCTCATTGCCTGCCGGCAAAACAGGGTCATGCCGGACGCCGGAAATCTCAGGCCCGCAATTCGCGACGTAAGCCGAATTCTGCACGCCCGGAGTGCCGAGGTCCATAGGTATGGTCAGTTCAAACGAATTCGCCGGACGAGGCGGCTGGACAGGCGATGTCTCCCGTGAAGCCCGCAAGAGCATGTACGGGGTTCCCCGCAGCCAGCGGGCCCACCCGCGAAACGTCACTGTGCTCGCGGTTACGCTGCTGATCGACTGGTTGATGCGATTGGCGCCCGGATCGCCGTGCCCCGTGGCTCTTACGTGCAGAGACCGAGACCCTGAGTGAGAATCCTCGGTTGTCACGAACGACTGGGTATGATTGCCGAGCATCCGCCATGATGTCTCGCCGGACTCGAAGCCTGCATTGGTCAGCCTATTCGAGCTGATTATCAGTTCGAGGTCATCGACCAGCACGTCGCCGCGGTTGAGCAGCATCAGCTCGAAGACCGTCACCGAATCATGCGTATATTGCGTGTTCGAGCCGGCAACGGTAAACATGAACTGCTGCCAGTCGGCCTTTTCGCTTTCATCACTTGCGGCCCAGGCGTCGGGATGATCGTTGTTGCTGCGCGGGTCCCGCAGCTCCAGGCTCGCTCCCTGGCCGTCGGCCCATATAGGCCAGCGCCCGCCGTCATAATAGGTTACTTCATCGACCGTAATCATGTTCACGTCGTGCGTCTCCGGGTCCTCGTATGGATACGACAGGCGGATGCGCTCGGTGTGATCATCCAGCTCGCCCTCATACGGCCCGACAAGGTTGACGCCGATTGTGAGGTTGTCGTAAGCAGCTTCGAGCAAAGCCGGGTCCTTGGCGACGACGAGATACCCGCCGGCCGGGATCGAACTAACCTGGCTGGTCTCGTTGAAGTCGTATGTGATGCCGTCGGTGAAAGACCATCCGTCCAGCGAGACCGCGCCGGCGCCTTTGTTGTGCAGCTCGATATACTCGTAGCGTTCGTCGCGGCTGCCGTGGTGATACATAATCTCGTTGATTACGATGTCGCCGACCAGCGGCTGGGCGTTTGTTGTTCCATAAGTAGCTGCGCTTAGAGCCAGAAGGTTGTCGGCGCCGTCCGGGTATCGACCGAGTGTAACGTCCGCCTCCGACGGCCCGAAACGCATGGCGTCCAGCACGCGCAGCGGTTGCGGCGAGGGGGCATCCGTCGCGGCGGTCAGGAAGACGGTCTCGCCGGCATAGCTCATCGCAAAAGGCAGACCGCTCGGCGGCGTTCCTTCCGTGATGGTCCAGAATTCGCCGGGCTGCAGCACGATACCATCGGGAATCTCGTACTGGAGCAGGTCGAAGCGACCGTCACTCAGATAGACGTTATTCAGATCGACGGCAATCGGGCCGGGATTGTAAAGCTCGATCCAATCAATGCCCGGCGGCGAGTCGCTATTGGCCAGCAGCTCGTTGATCACCAGGCGGGCGCGAATGTCGTCGCCCCCGCCCGGCTCCGGCTCCAAAACCGCCCTAAGAACCGGGCTGCCCAGACAGTCCGAGCTGCCGGAGGTCGCCGAATTGTGGAACTGGATCGAAAGAACGTTTGTCCCAACGACCAGCAGGCTCAAAAACCCGGTCAGGTCAACGTTGTCGGCCGAATAGTCACTTGCCGTACCGGCGGGCTGACTATACGCCGGGGGAACGCCGGTAAGGTTTACCGGCCCGGCCACCTTCGTACCGTTAAGATACAGCACGTAGCCGTCGTCATAATGGACCTCGGCCCGGAGTTCAGTGAACGACTCGAGCTGCTCGGCAGTCAGAACGAAACGCAGTCGCGCGTATGCGGAAATATAGCCCCCATTCATGTCGTCCAGAGTCTTGCGTATCCACTGCGTCTCGTCGGATTCGTTGCTGTAGCCGTACCCGCTGTCGCCGTCAAGCCAGTCGGTCGTAGCGTCGTTGAATCCTATTCCCGTCCAGGCCGTAGTGCCGGCAGACGGCTCCTTCGTCCCCTTGAAATATCGCCCGGCGTGGCCTATATCAACAAGTGTAACCAGCGTCGGGTCTTCCGGTTCGACCTGCGTCTCGTCGGGCTCTCCCGGCGTTCCGCCAATCAGTGTGCTTGGCGCCCAGGTTGAGGCCTCTTCCGGGTCGCCGGCGGACTTGGCCAGAATAAGCGAATGACCTGTGCCGTCCGC
>DATEBC010000491.1:0-2777 GCA_035288065.1 Sedimentisphaerales bacterium
CGCACATATTCCGCATCGGCATCGGATTCATAAACGGTATATCCGCCTGTCATTGCGAGGCCCCTTTGGGCCGCGGCAATCTCCGACCTGCGGGTCGTTGAGATTGCTTTGCTCGCCTTGCTCCCTCGCACTGACGCAGAAGGATGCTCGTCGAGATACTGCATAGTCGTATCGTCGAAGGCGATGATGCCGTTCTTGGCGCCCGCCTCGATGGCCATATTCGTCATCGTCATCCGGGCCTCCATCGACATCTCAGCCAAGGCCGGCCCGACAAACTCCATCGCCTGATAAAGCGCACCATCGGTCCCTATCCGCGCGATTATCGCCAGGATAACGTCCTTGCTATAGACCCCCGGCTCTAATGAGCCGTTGAGCACTAATTTGATCGAGGCCGGGACCTTGAACCATAGCTTGCCCGTAGCAATCGCCGCAGCAAGATCGGTCGAGCCGACGCCGGTGCTGAACGCCGCGAACGCCCCATAAGTGCACGTATGCGAATCGCCGCCGACAATCACCTCGCCCGGCCGAATATGCCCCTGCTCCGGCAGCAGCGCATGGCAGACCCCGGCCCTGCCGAGCTTGTAATAATGCTTTATCTGATGCCGTCTCGCCCAGAGGTCCAGCCGCCGATGCAGCTCGGCGCTCTTTACGTCCTTGGCAGGCTGGAAGTGGTCCGGTGTAACGATAATCTTGTCCTTATCGAACACCTTATCGATCCCCTTCTCAACAAGCATAGATATCGCCGGCGGAGTCGTTACATCATGACACATCACGATATCGATCTTCGCATCGATCAATTCCCCCGGCCGAACCATCTTCTTCCCCGCCGACTTGGCCAATATCTTCTCAGTTATCGTCATACTCATCTTATCCTAGCCTCGATCGCCTGAACCACTATCGATGGTCGCAGGATCGGATCTGCATCAAGATTTCCGATAGAATCCTGTAGGCGAACACAGGATACACTTTCGGGGGAGATTTCCTGTTAGGATTGCGATGGGCGATCCAATCCCGATATCTCTTTATGTTCTTAGCGTCTCCGATCAGTTCCGGACCAATTCCACTTTTGAACAAATCGAGGACATCCTCGATTCGCCAGCGTTCCACTTCCGTCTCAAATTTGCCGTACAGCCTTTTTGAGAATGAGGCTGGTTGGGCCTTTAAGATACTTCTTCCTTTCTCTTGCAGATATGAAATGATGGTTCGCTCGAATGTTACCCAGAGGGACATGACTACGAAATCATCTGATTCGGTTCGGCTTCTTTCGATCCATTCTGTTGACTCTGGGACAGAAGTACCTATGAATCGAGTTTTTCTCAGAAGACGGTCATCACATCCCTTAACCGTCCGATGAGCAACCTTGAGGCAGTCCTTTGTAACCTCATATACTCTCCAGATTGGGTCGAAGGGATTCTCAAACTCCATAATCAGATACCTCCGAAACCAAGTCCATGAAGAGCTGGGCGTTCAAAAGGCGGGCTCTGCCTCTTCTCTTGTCTTCTATCCAGTACCAGCCTGCCTCGGCGATTCCCTTGAACAGAGGTCTTGACTGTTCATCAAGCTTCTGGCTGGTCCCAGCAATAGATGTACGTGTTGATACTTGCGGACCACCTTTCTGCATATAGACCAGAGTGTCACGGTCCAGTGCTCCGAGTATGTCGACGCGCCCTTCTGCTCCAATGAGCCACGCCCCAACGGGTTGCAACTGTGCGATTGTCTTTCCCTTTTCATCAAGAATTGTTAGTGTAGGGACCATGTACCGCCCAGGCACCTCTTCGTTAACCTCGCTCTGGCCTCCCCGGACGTTGAGACTTTTGCCCTGAAGCCATTCTTCAATACGACAGTACAACTCTTCTATTCGCGAAATGTATTTTTTCTGTTTCAAACTGCTACTGGCTTTCATAATCTTACCTCTACAATTCTGAGACCTTGTACCTATAGTTCAACTTTGACGCCTGGCTCTTCGCCTTTGTTTTTCGCGGAGACCATACGGTTTATCGCATCAACGTAAGCCTTTGCGCTGGCCTCGATGATATCGGTCGAGATGCCCCTGCCGACGAATTTTTTGCCGTCGTCGCTGATAAGCACGGTCGCTTCGCCGAGGGCCTCTTTGCCGCCGGTCAGCGCGCGGATCGTGTAGTTCTCCAATTTCGGCGAGAGGCCCGTCGCCTCGCGGATGGCCTCGTAGGCCGCATCGACCGGCCCGTCCCCGCACGCTGCCGCCTGCCGGGTCTCGCCCTGCACGACTATACGAACGCTGGCCGTCGGCAGAGTCCCCGTGCCGCTGGCGACGTGCAGATACTGCAAATCATAAATATGCTCGACGACGTGAATCTCCTCGTTGATAATCGCAGCGAGGTCTTCGTCGAATACTTCCTTCTTCTTGTCGGCTATATCGAGGAATCGCCGGTACGCGTGCTCGATTTCGTTCTCTTTGAGCTTGAAGCCGAGCTGGGCGCACCTATCGACGAACCCATGCCTGCCGGTATGCCTGCCGAGCACCATCCGCGAGCCGCCCAGCCCGATGCTCTCGGGCGTCATAATCTCGTAGGTGGTGCGCTCCTTGAGCACACCGTCCACGTGCACGCCCGCCTCGTGGGCGAATGCGTTGGCGCCGACTATCGCCTTGTTCGGCTGAATAACGAATCCGGTCAACTGCGAAACGAGCTGGCTGGTTTTGTAAATCTCTTTGGTATTGATATTCGTGGTCAGGCCGCCTTTGCTTTGCGCTGTGAAGAAGTCCGGCCGGGTCCGAATGGCCATCACGACCTCTTCGA
>DATEBC010000492.1:0-16257 GCA_035288065.1 Sedimentisphaerales bacterium
CCCCGCCGATGATATGCCGCCACCAGCGCTCCAGCCCGTCGCGGTTGTTGCCAAAACGTCCGCCATCGGCGCCGTAGGTCTTCACTGTGTTGAGCGGACGTTGTTGTTTGGCCACCCGCGCCCGCACCCATTGAAAGTTGTCCCAATGTTCCTGGCCTTTTTTCTGGTTGTTCTGCGAAACATCGGCGAATTCGTAGCGTTCCGGATGGTCGAGCGTGCGCTTGTGCTCATCGGCTTTGAGATCCCAGGCATCCCACATTTCTGTGACGCACACCTTCTTTCCAGCCTCGGCGGCGCGGCGATGGACGTAATCGGCCCAATACGCGCCCCACGCCTCTTCGCCCGATGTCTCATTGTCGATGCAGTATAGCACGTGGTCGCAGCGCAGCGAGTACGACAGCATCTTATCAACGAATCGCTGCTGGTATTTCAACACCGTCGTGTTGTTCCGTTGGCCGGGTGTGCTAAAGAAAAAGGGTTGTTTGTTGGCACCCGGATGATCGGGGTAATGCTCCACAAAGCCGGACTGCTCGTAAGTGTAATTCACATTGTTCTTGGGGTTATAGGGATGCAGCTCCCAGTTTTCCCGCGAGTGATCGAAGCGGTCCCAAACCTCAATCTGCACGATGATGTCGCGCTCGCCGGTCCAGCGGAGCATATTCTCAAACCGCAGCCAATACTCGTCATTCCACTGTTCCAGGTCGTATTTGCCGTCGCCCTGCTGCTTGAACGCATAGACCTCGAAGCCTTTGTCCTTCCGGTCGCTCATTGTGTTGCGGATATAGTTGCCGCCGGCCTTGTGGATTTCGTCGAGGTGCTCTTTAAGGTCGGGAATCTGAAACAGGTTGTCGTCTTTGCTTCCGCCAAGCAGAAGGACGGGCTGGCCCTTATATTGCCAGTAACGCACGTTTTTTGACCAGGGCTGGATACGGCTCGTGTCGTCCGCCGCCGCAAGGCAAATAGTACGAGCAACTGCCAGAAATAGCCAAACCAATAGTATTCTCTTCATAAAGTCGCTTTCGTTTACATTTCTGCTATGCAATTATCTTCCGAAGCAGTCTGTCCAGCGCAGGTGTACTCGATATCGTCAAAAAAGACCGTCACGCTGTTGCCGTCGATCCAGGGCGTGCAGATGCCGAAGCGGTTGAACGACGCGCCGATCGCCTTGGCGCCCGGCTCCAGGTCGAGCGTGCAGGTTTGGCCGTCAAGTCCGACGGTAATCCGGCCGCGCCCGCCCGCCCCGGCGGGATCGTACTCCAGCAGCCAGTCGTGGACCTTGCGGTCCGGGTAAATCCGCGGCGCTTCGCCCGACCTGCCCCCGAGGGCCCCGGCGACCTGGCCGTGGACCCGGTACACGGGATAGAAGAAGAAACCCTCCGACGAAGGCCCCTCGATGTTAATGCCGATGTAGTCCATCGGGATGCCCTGGTCTTGCGCAGGATTGGAGTGCAGGCTCCAGGTCGAATGGTAGAAACCGATGGACGCCGTGCTGTCGGTTACGCCGCGAATCATGCTGACCTTGCCGCGCGCGTGGAGCGGCATATCGAGTGTCACCGTTGAGAGCCTGGCGCCGTAGGCGGCCAGGCGGCTCGGCTCACGGCAGTCGCCCCGGAAAATCAGACCGCCCAACTCGCCCGCGGCCTTGCCGCCCGCCCAGTGCGTTCGGCTCCAGCCGAAGTCGAAACGTGGCCGGGTGTCATTGGTTTCATAAGTGCGGCGGTTGCCGCGTTCATCCCACTTGGGATCTTCACTGAAATCGAACCGCCTTCCATTGATTGTCGCCTCGTCAATCCAGGCCTCGCCGGGGCTGTCCCAGGTCTTCGGGATCGGCAACAGGCCGAAGTGAGTGAACGTGGCGCCGTCCGCGCGGTGCTCCTTGAGGATGGGGCACGTCGCGGTCTTGCCGTCAAGGGTGAAGGTCAGCAGGCCGCCGCCCTCGGCCCCTTTGGGATCGTAGGCAAGCTGCCACTCATAGACCTGCCCACCCGGAATTTCCACAGCCTGGATGCGCTCGCCGCGCACAATCGCGCCGATGACGCCGGCTTCGCATCGCCAACGGCTGGTGCAATACTCGACGTGGCAGTGGAAGCCGTCGCCTCGGCCGTTGATGCGCGCGACCAACGTATTTGGCGTGCGCCACTCGTTGAGCGTCTCGGCGTTGAAGAAGCCCAGCAAGAAGTGACCTGGGCCGCGCTCAACGAGGATTTTGCCCGAGGCGCTGCCGGGCGCATCTAAGGTGAACGGTTTAGGCAGACGGTAGCCATAGTAAGCCGCCTCGCCGGCGGGATTGATTTTACCCCCGATCTCCCCCGGCTGACCGCCGGCGTGATGGGTCGAGGCGCTGTAACCAAAGTCCTGCGTGACCGTCTTGGGAGCAAAGTGAGTGCTGCGGTTATTAACCCCTTCCCAATTAGCCGGCTCCTGGTCAAAGTTCTCTGTGCAGGAAACCCCCGCAGCCGTTCCACCCGCCAAAGCCACAAGAATCAACAATGCCCACGCCACCTTCATCTGCTCGTCCATTTTGGTGTCTCCTGCCCAGCGATACCTGCCACAGCCGGATGTTCAAGACCCTATTCGTGCCGCAAAGCAACAATCGGATCGACCCGCGCAGCGCGCATGGCCGGGTATAGCCCGAAGACTATGCCGATAGTCATACTGATAAAAAGCGGAAGCAAAACGCCTGAAAGCGTGATAAGCGTCGTCATGTGCGAGAAATAGGTTATCAGCAAAGGTATCAGCCCCCCAACGCCTAATCCGATGATGCCGCCGGTCGTGGAAAGAACCACCGTCTCGATGAGAAACTGAAATACGATTTGCCTTCTCTTGGCCCCGATGGCCCGGCGGATGCCTATTTCGCGTGTGCGCTCCGTCACCGAGGCCAGCATGATGTTCATTATGCCGATTCCGCCGACCAACAAGCTGATGCCGGCGATTGATCCGAGCACAATGTTGAATCTTCGCTTCATCGCCTCGGCCTGCTTGAGCAACGCCAGAGGAACGCTCACGACGTAATCCTTCTTCTTGTGAAACTGCTCCAGCATCCGCTCGATGCCCGCCGCCACGGCCTCAACTTTCTTCGGGTCATCCACCTGGACGATCATCTGGTGGAGCTCCACCATTTCCCGCTCGTCTCCGCCCGAAGTACGTTTTGTAAAGACGTCGCCGAAGTACAGACGCGCCACCTCCATGGGAATATAGGCGTCCACTTCCTGATCCGGTATTTGAATGTTTCCGGCCTGTCCGCTTTCGCTTTTGACGATCCCGACGACCTTGAACTGGTCGCTGCCGATACGGATCGTCTGACCTATGGTGCTCTCAGTGGCCAGAATCTTGCGAGCGCCGAATTCGGTCAGCACCGCCACGGGGCTGTCGTCATCCTGGCCGGACCCCAGAAGCACCCGCCCGGCAAGAACCTCCCGAGGCACAAGCTCGAACCATTCAGGCGTCGTCCCCACCACACGCAGCTCCATCGCCCTTTCGCGCAGACGCGAGTCCTTGCGCATCAGCTTCACAGGCGCTGTTCGCTGGATGTCTTTGAAACTCTCGGCCACCCTGTGATAGTCCTCGTAGGTCAATCCGTAAATGCTCATGTGGGAATGTTGAGTGCTCGTCGCCTCTTCTTCCGCCGATTTGACCGACGAAACGATAATATTATTGCTGCCGAGCTTGCGAATCTGTTCGAGAGCTTCCTTGCTGGCGCCCTCTCCCACGCTGAGCATGGCCACGACGCTCCCCACCCCAAAGACAACCCCCAGCATAGTCAGAAACGAACGCAGCTTGTGAAGCAGCAGGTTCTCGATTCCGAGCCATATATTTCTACCGACCCTTGCCTGTCTCATATTAACACTACAGCGCAAACCAGATTTTGCTAAGAAATATAAGTTCTTGTTATATAAACACTTACGCTCATATTAAGAAATTCGAAAATGCGAATGTCGAAACTCGAAACAAATTCAAAATACTAATTACCGAAACACTGGAGGACCAAAACCACTGGACGAGTGGATTTTTGTTTTGAAAATTGGCATTTTGGTCATTTGATATTGTTTCGGATTTCGTGCTTCGTACTTCGAATTTTGAGCCGAAAAAGGCATTTTTCAACATTAAATTGCGATGTAGAATTAACCTGCCTCAATTCTGTCGATCACGCCGTCAATCATGTGCAGCCTGCTCTTGGCGTGGGCCGCAATATTCGGCTCGTGTGTAACCATGATAATCGTCTTGCCCTGCTCGTTCAATCGAACCAGCAGCTCCAGGATTTGCTCGCCCGTCGCCGTGTCAAGGTTCCCCGTCGGCTCATCCGCGAAGATTATTTGGGGATCATTGGCCAACGCCCGGGCGACGGCCACTCTCTGCATCTGCCCGCCGGATAGTTCCGTCGGACGATGACGCAGTCTCTCGCCCAGTCCAACCTGCTCGGCAAGCTCCGCCGCACGCTCGGCGCTGCGGATTGCATCCCAGCCTAAGTAGTAGAGCGGCAACTCAATATTCCGCTGCACGGTCAATTGCGGTATCAGATTGAAGCTCTGAAAAATGAATCCCAGGTGCCGCAGCCTTCGTTCGCTCAGCGCGTCATCGCCGAGCCGACTGACGTCCTCGCCTTCAAGATAGTAACAGCCTGAAGTCAAACGATCGAGGCATCCGAGAATATTCATCATCGTGCTCTTGCCCGAGCCGCTCGGGCCCATGATCGCCCAGAAGCTCCCCTTTTGAAACGAGATGGTCACGCCGGCCAAAGCCCGGACCTGCTCTGTGCCCATCTGGTAGATCTTCTGCGCGTTATCCAGCCAGATGATTCCCTTGTGGTCGTCGCCCAGGGCTTCTCTACCCATCTACTGGTTCCTTTCCGATTCCGCAGGTCTTGCCCCTCCCGTCTGCCGCTGGCCATCTCCTTGCCTCGAACCCCTGCCCTGCCTCGAGCCCGCGCCCTGAAAACGCTGCCTGGCTTCTTCTCGCTCCTGCGGCGACATATTCTCAAAGCTCTGCCTCATTTTCTCCATTTCCTTCTGGCGATCTTCGGGCGACATATTCTCGAAGCGTTTGCGCATCTGCTCCATCTGCTCGGATGACGGCCCCTCGGAGCCTTCTGCGTCTGAAGGGCCCGGTTCGGCGGCAACACCCTGCCCGGCCCCGTTTGTCTCTTCGAGCTTCTCATTCACTCTTTGCCTCATCGCATCGGAGGCGCCGAGGCCGTCGGCCGACCCGCCGCCGTCCATCCCCGAGCCGGACTCAATGGCAGCCGACTTCAGAGGAGGCGCCATCATGACGACTTCCCCTTCGTTCAGACCGCTGATGATTCTGATCATCCGGTTATCGTCGAGGCCCAGCTCGACCTTTCGCTCCTCGATAACGCCGTCCCTGACGACGTAAAGGGTGTGTTCCCCTGCTACCCGCAAAACGGCCTGAACCGGCACATAGACGGCATCATCGTACTGCGCAACGATGATCTCGGCCTTGCAGCTCATCCCCGTCCGCAGCGTGCTGTCGGTGTCTTCAAGGTAAATATCCGTAGGATATATTTTCAGATCCGGATTCATCCACATGCTTCGCGCGTCCGGCAAAGGCGCTATCATAGCCACCCGACCGAAAAACTTCTTGCCTGCCAGCGCATCAACCGTTATGATTGCCGGAAGTCCCACCTGAACCTTCTCAAGGCTCGTCTCATGAATATCCACCTGAGCTTTCATCGATGTTGCGGTCGGGAGCGATATCAGGTCCTGCCGTTCCGTGACTTCGACGCCGATCTCCATCGGCTCTCGACGGTCAAAGGGGCTGCGCCGTCCGGAGCTGGTTGCATAGACGACCATCCCGTCCATCGGAGCCAATATCATGGTTTTTGCGAGCTGATCCTCGGTCTTCTTGAACTTCTCCTGTTGGCGTTTATACTCAAGCTCTTTTGCCTTGAGGTCAGCCTGGGCCTGCACCACGTCGGCTGAGGCCTTGCGCTTTGTGCGCTCCAGGGCCATCTCAGCCTGATTAGCGTCGCTCGTCAACTGCTCGATCTGGCGGTGGTACGTGAAATTCTTCAGAAGATCTACATTGCTCAGCGCCACATCTCGCTCAAGTTTCCTGCCTTGCAGGGAAAGTCGATCCGCAAGGTACTCGGTCTCCGAGAGGTATTTCTCCTCATAGAGCCTCCTGGACCAGTCATTCACATCCTCAGCACGTTTTACCTGCTCTTGGCTCAGACGAATCTTGGCCTCGAGCTCATTGACGTCCTTGGGGTAAATTCCATCCACATATTGCTGCAGGTCCTGCTTGGCGAATCTATACGTCAGCTCAGCCTTGTCAATATCGCTTTTGGCCTGGTTCTCAGCTACCGCAAGGGTCTCCTGGGCGCTGATGTAAGCCGCATCAGCCTTCTGGACCAGGATGTCCTGGTCGATTATGGCGTCTTTAAGGGTGCTCGCGTCCAGCTCGACCAGCAACTCTCCCTTTTTGACCATCTTGCCCTCGGGAACGACGCGGACTATGGACGTTCTTCCCTCGACCTCATTTCTGAGAGTTATCTGCTCGCGCGACGTGATGGTGCCGGACTCCAACACGCTGATAGTCAGAGGACCACGTTTGGCAACGAAGGTTGCCAAATGGCTCATCGGGTCATCGGAGCCACGGACCACTTTGAACAAAATAACCACCAGTGCGATTGAAGCAACCGCCGCAATTACGCCGAGCATTCGAAAAGATTTAAGCCCGCGACCACCCTTTTTTGCCTCATTTGCTGCCATTTTCGATTGTCTCCGGTGAGAACTCTTGCCACAAACCCTCTTCGTTTACTTTGAGCACGTCAAGGTCGCGCTGCAGCTCCAGCTCACCTATGCGGTAATCCACGACCGCTCGCGTCAATAGGTTCTGAGCAGACAGAAGCGCATCCTGGGCCTCCAGCAGATTGCGGATCTCTGTTCTTCCGGCCTCGAGAAAGAAAGTAGTGCTTCGGACACGCTTCTCCGCGACTATAACCGATTGTGCCTGAATCTTGAGACTCTCCCGAGATTCGAGAAGTGTGCGCAATTCACTGCGAACGGATTGTTTGATCTGGTCTTCAAGGCTCTGCACGGACCTTGTCGCCCGCTCCAGGTCGATCAAGCTGTTGCGGTATTCGTTCCGCTCACTGGTCCTCTCGACGGGCAAATCGAGCGAGAGCAGGGCCGTATATGTGCCGTTGTCGAACCGCAGCCTGCCCTCGTCGTCGGTATCCGAAACGCTTGCAGTCCCCCCAAGCGTCAAGCCCGCCCTCAAAGCGTCGGCCTTGACCACCACCTGTCTCTGGGCGTCATACACCGCGCCGATGGCCGCCTCCAAATCCAGCCGGTTCTCCAGGGCTATCTTCACCGCAAGAGACGCGTCGATCTCCAGCGGCCCGGCCCCCTCGTAGCTGGCCGGTATCAGCCGTACGGGAGCATCCGCAGGAGGGGCCGTCTCCGACACGCTGCCCTGCGACGCCGCCCTGATCTCTTCACGAATCTCGGACGCGCGGTCTTTCAATTGAACCAGGTCATTCGGGTCAAGCCCGATCAAAGCGTCCGTCGGAAGACCGATGGTGTTCTTGAACGAATCAAGACTGCTCTTTAGCCCCTCCTGGGCGGATATCCAGCTATTGCGAGCGCCCAGCTCCCGCTGGATCGCCTGATCCACTTCAATCTCACGTATCCGACCGGCGTCCGCACGCCTGCGAGACCACCGCGACGATGCAACTGCGCTGCGATAGTTCTCCTTCGCGTTTGCCACCACGTCCATCTGACGCAGCACGTCGAAATACCCCCTGGCGATGCTGACGGCGAATGTACGCTTATAGCGCTCGAAATCCCAGAGCTTATAGACAACGTCCCGCTCGGCCTGGGTTAGAGGTTCCGTTACAATATGCCTGCCGGAACCCCGCAGCAGGGGCATTGATACGGTCGCGTCGCCCGTTATGCCCAGCGACGACGCCCCGCCCTGCGTCAGTAGATTCACCAGATTGATCGCCATTGACGTGCTCAAGTCGATTCCGTTCTTCAGGCTTCGGCTCACACCAGCCGTCGCACTGCTGTCGAGCTCGGTGGCCGAGGTGTTCGTGCTCAGCCCGCTTGCTGCGCCTGCATCGAAGATGTTTCGGAAACTGTTGCGAGTCAAATCGAGTGACAGGGCCGCCCGAAAAACGTCTTCCTTGCGCAATTGGTACTCCGCACTGTTGCGCGCACCCACCTGAAGGGCATCGACCAAAGAAAGCTTCACGGGCCGATTCGGCTCAATCTGCATATCGCCGTCTGCAGAGAGGACCACCGGGGCATTAGCCTCCTGTGGCCAATGAGGTACCCGATCGAGCTTGTCCGTGCCGAGTGAAGCCTCGCTCGAATAGTTCAGGCCCTGTTCTTCCAGGAGCCGACGACGAAGGATGTCGCTCGGCCGCTCGATTGTAAACGGTTCTGTCCTGCCGAGGGCCTCCTGCTGTTTTTGCAGAATTATGTCGGCGGCAACCTTGTCGGCCCCGGCCTCGTGCTGCGCGGGGCTTTTGCACGCCCCGGCGATGCCAAAGACTACCGCCGTGCACAGCACCCCATACAGCATCCAAACAGGCCTAAACTCACGAAACATAAGCGATTCCCCGATGGCGCGCCAGGTTTCAAACGTTTTCTTCACCCACAGGCAAGTGTCATTATACTGCAAAAAGTTACAAAATTAAAGGCGAAAACGCCTCCTGAGCGGCTCGCCCCGCCTGCTTCCGGCCACCCAAGACCGGGCTCCAACGGGAAGGTCCGCCAAAATCGGCATAATCTGCTCGTCCACAGGCCAAGAATTGCACAGACAGGCCTTTCTTACGTACAATCAGACGCTTTTACCCTCAAAATTGTTGCAGGAAAAGGCCCTTGTCGCAAGGAATAAGAATTTCGCACTAAATTTCGTTGCAAAATGAGCCCGATAAGTGTAAACTGAAAGGTAGTAAACGGATTGGCGGCGTAGCCAAGCGGACCAAGGCGACGGTTTGCAAAACCGTTATTCGTCGGTTCGAATCCGACCGCCGCCTATAATATATGTTGTTTCGGGCCGTTTTGCAGTGTTGCCCGCTCTCTGGACAGTGGCGATGACAGCCGAATCAGCACCGCTTCACCGCCCGGCCCGGCCGTAGCACGGGCATCCTGCCCGTGCCCGTTTGGTCCGTGCCCGCTTGTCCGTATAGGTGTGGCCGCTTTGAGTAATTAAGGAGAATCTGCACACCACGCAAAAAAAAATTGTGCTGATTCTTGACATCAGCCAAACAACGGATATAACTGTGGTATAATAAATGTGGCATCTTCTATTTATTTCTTCCTCTGCCCCTGCGCAATGCAGGGGCTTTTTTATTTCATCAAACCGTCCGCAATTGGGCTCCTATTGCCTCTGCGAGGGCCTCTACGATAGGTTTCTCCAGGCCGTCAACCGCTTCGTGGGTTAGTGTGCCGTCTTCATCCCTGAAACGCAACGAAAGGGTAACGCTTTTTCGCCCGGCATCGATGCCTTTGCCCCGATAGATCCCGACGAACTTGACGTCTTCAAGCTCGGGCGACGCCTTGCCTTTAACCACCCCGATGATTTCGGACCAACGAACTTCCTCGCCGACAATAATGGAAAGGTCCCGTTCGATAGCAGGGAATCTTGGTATCGGTCTAACCTTCACCGGCCCGGAAGACAGTGACAGAAGCCGCTCGAAGCTCATCTCCGCCGCAGCAGGCAAGATCCCCTTCAAATCGAACTTTTCGCTAACGGACTTCGAGACAATGCCCGCAGAGCCGATGCAATCGCCATTGACCGTGATCTTGGCGCCGGCCTCGGCCCACGGCAGATCAGCCGGCACAAATGCGACCTCAGCATCTCGATGGATGCTCCTAATCAAACCTTCGATTACCCCGGACATGTCCCTCAAGTCGCTGTCGCAAACCAAGCCGAGCTTCGCCTCTTCGCAGGGCAAGCCTTCGTCGCTATCGCAGGGCAGGAATGTGTCGGCAATCTCGAAGACCATGCAGGGCCGATTCTTCGCGTTGACGTTCGTCTTGAGAACGCCGAGCAGCGACCCGATAAGGCTCTGTCGAAGCAGACTGGCGCCCTTGCGCGACTCGTCTTTGACGCCCAGATGCTTCTCTAAGCTGCTCTCTGCAAATGTCTCCGCAACGGAATCCTCGACAAAAGTCACGTTGATCGTCTCATAGAACCCGCATGCATTAAGATATGCGCCGACGCGCTGTGTCATCTTCTGACGCGGATCGACCGGCACGACCTCGATGCTGATCTTGCGTTCAGTCGGCGCCTTGCTGTACCCGTAAACGCGGGCAACCTCCTCAATCAGGTCGGCCTCGCGGTAAACGTCGCTTCGCCACGAGGGGACCGAGCAGACTATCGAATCGCCGGCGAGCCGGGGCTGAAAACTCAGCGCCGAGAGAATACGAATTGCCTGGTCATGCGGGACCTCGATGCCGAGGACCTTCTTTAGCCGGGCAAGGCGCAGCGCGACTTCTTTTCGTGCCGGTTTTTTCGGATAGGCATCGACCAGCCCCGCCGCCGCTTTGCCGCCTGCAACCTGTGTGATTATCCGGCACGTCCTCTTTGACGCCCAGTCGATCCCCGCAATATCGACTATGCGCTCGAATCGGAACGCCGCCTCGGAGGGCAGCGCGAGCCTGCGGGAAGTCGTGCGAATGCTCACCGGGTCGAACCAGGCGTCTTCCAGCAAAACCATCCTCGTGGCGTCACCGACCTCCGTTTCGAGTCCACCCATCACCCCGGCGACGGCTACAGGCCCGCGAGGGTCGGCGATGACCAGCATATCGCCGTCAAGCTCGCATCGGCTGCCGTCAATGCTGACTATCCGTTCGCCGGCAATTGCCTTTCTCACGATTATCTTGCCCTCTGCAATCTTTGCGTAATCGAATGCATGGGGCGGCTGGCCCATCTCCATCATCGCGTAGTTCGTCGCATCCACCACGTTATTTACGCTGCGCATTCCGACGGCTTCGAGGCGTTTGACCATCCAATCGGGCGAAGGCCCAATCGTTACGCCCTCGATCACCCTGGCCGTATATCGCCCGCACAGGTCGGGCTCGGCAATCCGGACACTTGCAAGCTCGTTGACGCTTCTGTCGGATTCCTCAAGCTCGACGACGGGCATCTTAAGCTCCCTGCCCGTCGCAGCGGACAGCTCGCGGGCGATCCCGATATGCCCCAGGCAGTCGCCTCGGTTGCTCGTAATCTCGATATCGAGCACCGCATCGCCTTTGGTCCTCTCGATGCCTTCACAAGGGAAGCCCTGATCGCTTAGAATCTCGGCAATCCGCTCCGCGTCGAGGCCCGTCTCAATGTAATCACTCAGCCAATCCAGCGAAATTTTCATAATAAACTCACCACCAAAAAAAGTAAGAAACTCAAACTGACCGCTTTGGGGTCAGATTCTAGTACCTCATAACATTTGAATTTGTGGCCTGTCATTCCTGCGAAATGGAACATCCGCCCGCGGTGGAGCAGGAATCCAAATACCCGGAAACAGTGTTAATCGGTGTAAATCCGTGTCAAAAAATTAGAATCGGTCAGTTTGAGCAAGAAATATAGGCAACACCCTAACGAGCCGCAGGCGTGTTGTCAACGATTTTGACGCCCTTTATGAGTCTGGCAAGCTGTACAGTTTTCATTGATTTCCCGCGAGGCCGTGGATATACTTTCTCATCAGCAATACCCTGCCCAAGGTGTAAACTTCTGTATGACAAGAGTCAAAGATGTAGGAGAATAAACGATGAATCCAAGCCGACGCGATTTACTGAAGGCCGCGGCGTTGGGCGTAGCCTCCAGCCAGGTTTTGGGGACGCATACGACCGCCGCCAAATCGAAATCCGAGCGTAAAGCCAGAGGCCGCAAGGCTAATGACCCGATAGCAGCGTATAAGGCCGCTCTCGAGAAGAGCAGCCGGCGCATCGAAAGCGTGGAGACGTTCACAAACGGCAACGTCAGTTTTGTGCGAATCCGGACGAACGATGGAGCCGAGGGCTGGGGCCAGATATCGACCTTCGACGCAGATATTTCGGCTATGATTATGCACCGCCGGGCCGCATCTCGAGTTCTCCATCGAGAATACGCCCTGGGCCGAGGACTTGTACCGTCCTGCTCTCGAAGTGAAAGACGGCGTGGTAGCCATCCCGGAAGGCCCCGGCTGGGGGGTCGCCATAAACCAGAAATGGCTCGACTCGGCAGAACGGCAGATAAGCCAGGCCTGACGCCCGATACGCAAGGCATTCTCAAGACTTTACCACGATTACTCAAACTGACCGCTTTTAGGTCAGATCTTAATGTAACTACAGTTTTGACAACGGGATAAGAGTATCTGTCATTCCTGCGAAATGGAACATCCGCCCGCGGTGGAGCAGGAATCCAAATGCCCGAATACAGTGTTAATCTGTACTACAATCCGTGTCAAAAAAACAGAGTCGGTCAGTCTGAGTACGATTACATCGGCAATACTGTGATTTCTTCTTTCAGACCTTGCAGATTTGAATATAATTGGCAGTAGTAGTCCCTAACACTTGCTTTTGTGGCCGTCGTCATTGCGAGCCGAGCGCAGCTCGGCGTGGCAATCTCATACCCCCTTGAAGGGTAGAGCCTGCTCCGGCGCCTAAGCGCCTCACGATAGCGCCCACAGTTTCGATTGTTACAGAGTAGTAGTGGTATTCGGCTTTGTCAGACAATTTCAGGAGGATTATTATGAGGAATTCTGATGGATGATTTCGAGCGATTTGAGGAATTGCTGAACGGGCGCTATCACTGCATATCTATCGTTACGCATGAGGAGCGGTATGCGCTTGAGATAGTCCGGCAGGCGGCTCTGGGCCTTAAGCGTGATATGTGGATCTGGTCGGTCTCGCAAGGGGTCCGTGAGGGTCTTCTGGCGGGCAGCCCGAGCGTAGCGGAGACCGACGCGGCCGCCGCCGGGCTGGCCAATCTCGCCGGCGCCAAGCCCGGCTCTATCTGCGTTACACTCGATTTGGCCGACCATCTCAAGAGCGGCAAGGCCCTGCGGATACTCCGCGATATGATCGACAACTTCGGCAATACCGGCATAACGCTGGTAATGATCGACAGCAGCGATTATCTGCCGGACGTGATCAAGGCTTATGCCAGGCCGTTTGAACTCTCTTTCCCCGATGAAAAGGAGCTGTACGAGATTATCCGGGCGACCCTGCAGCGAATCCACAGCAAGACACCTATCGAGGTCGGCATCCGCCAAAAGGGCCTCGATACGATTGTCCGCAACCTCCGCGGCCTGACGCGCAGGCAGGCGGTGAGGATTATTACGGATACGGTGCTTGCCGACCAGCGCCTTTACGACGACGACATAAACGTCGTCATCGCCGGTAAGCGGCGTATGATACAGCGCGGCGGACTCCTCGAATTCATCAAAACACCCCTGGACCTGAGCGAAATCGGCGGTATGAAGCATCTCAAGAGGTGGCTTAACCAGCGAAAGGACGCATTCACCTCCGATGCAGCGGAATTCGGCTTGCAGGCCCCGAGAGGCGTTCTTATGCTGGGCGTTCAGGGGGCGGGCAAGAGCCTCTGCGCCAAGGCCATCGCCACCGCCTGGCATCAGCCGCTGCTCAGGCTCGACCCAGGCTGTCTGTACGCCAGCTTCATCGGCGAATCCGAGCGAAACCTCCGCGACGCCCTGCGGCAGACCGAGATGATGTCGCCCGTAATACTCTGGATCGATGAAATCGAGAAGGCATTTGCATCCGCCGCCAGTCGAAGCGCCGACGGGGGCCTGTCCCAGCGAATGTTCGGGACGCTGCTGACCTGGCTCCAGGAGCGCGAAGCCCCCGTATTCGTCGTCGCCACGGCCAACGACATCGGCGCCCTGCCCCCGGAGTTGCTCAGAAAGGGGCGATTCGACGAGATATTCTTTGTCGATCTTCCCGATTCCGATGTTCGCAAGGAGATATTCAGCATTCATCTGAAGAAGCGTAACCGGCAGCCCGAGGATTTCGATTTAGATGCGCTGGCCGATGCCGCGGAAGGCCGTAGCGGCTCTGAAATCGAGCAGGCCCTGATTTCAGCACTCCACGAGGCATTTTCGGACAAGGCCGAGCTCGATACCGACCGCATTATCACGGCCTTGGAGACCTCGCCGCCACTGTCTGTAACGATGGCCGAGAGCGTCCAATGCCTGCGAAGCTGGGCAAAAGGCCGATGCGTCCCAGCCGACTGACAATCGCCCGCAAAACCGCCCGCCACGACCCGCATTCGCCCGTAAAGGTCGCCATTGAAGCGGACAAACGCATAAAAATCGCCCCTGTCGGCAAGTTTCGACTTGGCCGGCGGCCTTTTTGCCCTATAATAGTCGTGTTAACTTAGTGCTGATAGTTCGAGGGCCTTGCTTATGGATAAGTGGAATACGCCGACTCTGATGGTCGTTGTAGCGGTTTTAGCGGTGCTGCTTGGCGGGTGCGTCGAGCGCAGGCTCACAATCAATACCAAGCCGCAGGATGCGCTCGTCGTCCTCAACGACGAGGAGATAGGGCAATCCCCCGTTACCGTCCCGTTCAACTGGTACGGCGACTACAACGTCAGGATAAGCAAGGAGGGCTACGAGACGCTGAAGACCCACCGTCCGCTCAAGAGTCCCTGGTATGACAAGTTCCCCTGGGATTTCTTCGCTCAGATAGTCAGCCCCAGGAAGATACGCGACTCCTACGAATGGACGTTTGAGCTGGCGCCGAAACAGCCGCCCGACCGCGAGCAGCTAATCCAAAGGGCACAGGACCTCAAGGAAAAGCTCGATTAGCCTTGCCTGCTTTCACAACGCTTGAGCCAAGAGCGATACAGAGAAATGTCTTATGGGTATTCTGAAGCTCGACAAGTATGATGAGGACAGGGAAATCGAATTTGAGCTCGATTACCTCGCCTCCTTGACGACAAAGCAGCGTTTCGAAATGATGTTCGCAAAAACCAGCCAAATGCGGAGTTTACTCAAGAAGCCAAATGCACACCGAGCAGCTACTGAAATCATTAAAAGAGAAAAATGAAAGAAGCTGCCTCACGCCCAAAAGATTCGGAAGACCTGAGATATTTGCGCAGATTGAAAAAGCGAAGCAATAAACGCTGAGCAAGACTTGGATTGCTAACGAAGACCCTCGGAACAACCTCTCCTCAAGTCATAGAAGGTTCTTACGGTACCAGCCTATGGCCTTGGCGAGTCCCTCTTGAAATGACACCTTCGGCTTGAAGCCTATAATCTTTCCGGCAAGGGTGATATCCGCCAGCGAGTGTTTTACGTCGCCGGGGCGGCTGTCGGCATAGACAGGCTTGACGTTCTTGCCCACCGATGCGTTGATCATATCAATAATCGCGTTTACCGTCACCGCCTCGCCGCAGGCGATATTTACGACTTCGCCGGCGGTCTGCTCGGCCCTTGCCGCGAGCAGATTGGCGTCAACGACGTTGTCAACGTGGGTGAAATCGCGGCTCTGCTCGCCGTCGCCGTAAACCGTCGGGCGATGGTCCTTCAATATCGCGGTAACGAAAGCGGGTATGGCTGCGGCGTATTGGCTTGTCGGATCCTGGAACGGACCAAAAATGTTGAAGTAGCGCAGCGAAATCGTCTCCAATCCGAAAACCTTGAAGAACACCGAGCAATAGTGCTCGCCGACGAGCTTGCCCACGGCATACGGCGAAAGCGGCGCAGGCTTCATCGTCTCGACCTTCGGCAGAGTCGGCGTATCGCCGTAAGCTGAGGAGCTCGCAGCATACACGAACCGCTTGATGCCCCTGTCGCGAGCCGCCAGAAGAAGCGTGAAGGTCGCATCGACACAGTGCCTGTGCGAGGCAGCCGGGTCGTCAACGCTGCGGGGCACGGACGGCAAGGCGCCCTGGTGCAGCACAACGTCGATTTCCTTCATAGCAGCATTTGCAACCTGCTGGTCGCCCATGTCCGCCTCAATGAATTCAATCTTGTCTATGATATCGGCAAGATTGCTCATTCGGCCCGTTAGCAGGTTGTCAACCACCCTCACAAAGCAGCCTTGCCGGACCAGTGCCCTGCAGATATTTGAGCCGATGAATCCGGCCCCGCCTGTCACCAAAAACTTCTGCATCGAATACGCCCTTTAAGATATATGCGCAAAGAAAAAGGACCCCAAACTCTGCTCTGGGGTCCTTTCTTATACATCGCAACCGCCTGCCTGTCGAGTATATTATGCTCGCTGCAGCAATTTCGCTGCGGCCTATGCGCCCGCGCCGGTAGCCTGTAATTTCTCCTGATAGCGT
>DATEBC010000493.1:0-10643 GCA_035288065.1 Sedimentisphaerales bacterium
GGAGATTGCCACGTCGGGCCCCAGGGGCCAGGCTCTTCGGCCTCCTCGCAATGACGAGATCCACAAAACCAAGTGTTACGGACTACTACAGAGCCGGCAAGCCGTGCTCTTTGCTCGCCTGCCTGAGCATAGCGAGCAGCTCAATCAGGCTCTGGCTGATAATATCAGCATTTCCACAAACGTTCATAAAGTTGGTATCGCCGCTCCATCTGGGCACGACGTGTATGTGCAGATGGCCCGGCAGGCCGGCGCCTGCGCATCGACCGAAGTTCATCCCCACGTTGAACCCGTGCGGGTGGATTGCCAGCGACAGGGCCTTTTGAGATTCGCGGACGAGCTTGGTCATCTCGAGCATCTCCTCGTCGCCGGCCTGGTCGAGGTCCGGGATATGGCGGAGCGGCGCTATCAGCAGGTGGCCGTTGTTGTAAGGGTAGCGATTCAGGACTACGATGCTCTTATCGGTGCGCCAAAGGACGAGATTCTCATCGTCCTTCTGCGGGGCGTCGCGGTTGCTGCAGATAAAGCAGCCGATAGTCTTGTCCAGGCCCTGAATATAGTTGATTCGCCAGGGCGCCCATAGATTCTCACGTTCCAAGACTGCAACTCCCTAATCTTATGGCCTTACAGCTTTTCTGCCGTTATGGTTTGTCGGATGGTGATCTGTGGTTTAGCGCTGATTCCCAAGGGTATGATTGAGCTGATCTTCATTTCATACTGCTGGCTGTACTGCTCGGTTTGGCCGGCGTCGATATTGAATTTTTCCTCGCCCTGGCCGGTGACGCTGAGCAGCTTGTATCCGCCGAGGAATCCGAAGGTTCCGCTTACCTGGAACGTTCCCGCGTATGGTATGGGCCAGCTATTCGGCGTCGCGTCAGAGACCGAGTACGAGCCGGCGATTGTAGCGACGCGGCCCTGGTGCGTCGGACGTATTTCTTTGAGCGTATAGACGACGTCTCTGGCCTGGCGCATCACAATCGGCGAAGGCAGCGAGAGTTTGGACTTCCAGGTCTGGCCCGGTTTAAGGTCGCAGGATTTCGTGTCTATGCTGGAAATCGAATCCCAGAGAAACCACTGTGTAGCGACGAAGTCGTTAACCATTTCCTGGTCTTTGATTCTGCCGCGACTGGGATTTGATCTAAAGGCCTTCTCGCCGACCTGCTTAATTACGTTATCGAGTTCTGATGCGTCTTCTATTTTGCCCGTGGGGCCGACCTTGAAGGCGTAGGTTTTGCCGGCAAAGTATTCGGCGGCGTCTTTGCCGGCGGCTGGGGTCGTTCGCTTGGTCCGGGCGACCTTGGCCGATTTGCACTCGGCCTTTATCGTAGTCAATCCGAAGGGGTCCACTTCAACCGGCGTGTAGGCCATTACGATTTCCAGGGATTCGGTGCTCGTCTCTGCAGCGTCTTTACCCGGCTTGGACATTTTCCCTTCCGGGTCCCACTCGACGGTTATGTCTCTTTTCGAGACGAACCTGTATTGGAGGGTTTGGCCCTGGACGAAATCAACGGTCAATATGTTGTCATCCTTTTTGGCCGAGCCTTTCTCGGAACTGCCGCATCCTGCAAGGGCGCCGAGCACAAGAAGACTCAGGATAGTCAGTGCGGTTTTCAATTCGATTCCTTTCAATTATTCGGGTATGAGTCCTGCACATTGCAGAAGCCTTTCATTCCTGTCTTTACTCGTGCGGCGTCGATGCCCATTGGCCGGGGGGCTCGATGTACGCCGGTTCGGGTATTGCGGTCTTAGTCGATTCTCTCGATCTCGTAGAGGCGAACGGCCGTCATTCTCAGGGCCGCGGGCGGCTCGTTTGGCTTTTGTGCGGACTCCGGATCGACGGCGAGCCACTGGGACTTCAAGTTTTCGCTATACCTTCGGATTTTTCCGGCGGCGAGGTCAAGTTCGAGCCGGCCCGTGTATTCTTCGGTATTGTCGAAGAGCTTCGAGAGAAAACCGGTGGACTGCTCCGTATGAAGCTCGGCGGCATTCTCCGATGACGGCACGCCGCTCATTTGGACAACGGCGACCTTGCCTTTGTCCGAACCATCGACGGCATCGAGCTTATAGACTCTTTCATAGGACTTGACGCCCAGCATCCCGAAGTCGAATGTTTTCATGGCGCTCCAGTCGGCCCCTTTGCTAAGGCGGCTTTTTTCCTCAGCAGGCAGGGCGGGGACCGAATGGCACTGCTTGATTACTTCGCCTGCGAGCAGGGAGCGAGCGGCCCTTGCGGCGTCAGAGCTGCCTGTGACGGCGGCCTGTGCATCCGCGGTTCCCATGACTTCCACGACGCTGCCGGCGGGCGTGATCTTTATCGAGTAGCTCCGGCCGATCAAGCCGATCATTGGGTCGCTCTTATCCTTCTCTCTGGAGCTGTCGAAATCCATCGAGACGCTGTCCCGCACTTTGGCGAGGTACTTCAATTCCTTGATAGTAATCAGGGCAATGGCGTTTCCTGCTTCATCGACACTCTTGATTTGTTGGGTGAAGGTCATTTCGCTACGGTTGCTGGTCAGGCCGCCCTTGAAGGCGGAGGGTTTGGTCGGGGCCGGACCTTCCCATAAGACCGACTTTTGGGCATCCATTACCACCTTGTATGTCGAAACGTCATTAGGCTCGAACTTCAGCACCAGTTGGACGGCCCCTTTCTGCTCATCCGGCTCGACCGTGGTTTCGACAACCTTCTCGGGCTCAACTTTTGTCTCGACGGTCTTTTCAGGCTCGACCTTGGTTTCAACCACTATCTCCGGTTCAACCTTCGTCTCGACCGCTTTTTCAGGCTCGACCTTCGTCTCCACGACTTTTTTGGGTTCGATTTCGGTTTCGACAGCCTTGCCGGTGTCAACTTTGGTTTCTTTGCCGGTATCAACGGTTTCTGCAAGCTTCTCTTGGGTGGTTGCGGTTTGTTTTGCGGACCGTCCGCAGCCTGCGGCAAGGAGCAGCAGGCAAAGCACGGTAGTGGCGATGAAAAGACAGTTCTTACCAGACATCATCGTTAGTCTCCCGAAAAGGTCATACTGACACGTTATTATTCAGCCGCCAATTATACGATCTGGCCGCTTAAATACAACCGATTTTTCTTTAGTCGGCTCTTATGAGCCGTTAGAATACAATTTTCAGCTTTTCAAACGACTTTGCAAGTGTTTTTGGAGAATCAGAATTATGCGAAGTGATACAGTTAAGAAGGGGTTTCAGCGTGCCCCGCACCGGGGGCTGCTTCATGCTTGCGGACTCACTGCTGAGGATATAGGCAAGCCGTTTATTGGAATCGCCAACAGCTTCAGCGAGATAGTCCCGGGCCACGTCCATCTCGATAAGGTCGCCAAAGCCGTTAAGAACGCCGTTCGCGCCGCAGGCGGGACGCCGTTCGAGTTCAATACTATCGCCGTCTGCGACGGCGTCGCAATGGGCCATACGGGAATGAAATACTCGCTGGCCTCGCGTGAGATCATCGCCGGGTGGGGTTTGTATTTGACTATCTCGCTCATAGGAACTGCATTTTTAATAGGTGCTTCCTTTGAAGCTTGGGCATGGACTTTGGTAGCGGGCGTTGGAGCAAGCGTGAGATATCTCCACTTTTTGCCTGCGTAGACTTGGGTTGCCAATTTGGAAAAAAAGTCCGTGTAGATTGCCTCCAACTGGTTTGGATCAAATTCCCATACGGCTTTATCTGGGTTATCCAAGGTTTTGTAGAGATCGTCCATAACCTTTACATAGACGTTGACGAGTCTGCCTCTCTGTATAACGACGGATAAGGGTACAGTGCCGATTGCTGCAATAGTCCCAGAGTTTTTTGATGAACGCACGAGAATGCCTTGCTGAATCAAAACAATTATAGCAGAATCCCATACTTCATCGAATTCGGCGTAGGAGAAACTTTTGCCTTGTCCTTGTTTAATTTCACTAATCTCAGGGACGGCAAAGCCTCTAAAATCAGTATTAAATAGCTGGTACATTTTGGTTGTAGTAGTAACCGTTTTTGGCCCGCATCCGAAAAAAACAAAAGGGGTTATTACCATTACCACGGAAATCTGTTTCATAATAGCTTTCCCTATAATGTATCTTCTAATTGATCATAAAACGTATTGCAGACATCACTAAAATAGTCTTTGTGAACATATATGTGGTGGTATTTTAATATAACTCCCTTCTTCTCTTGCGGATATATAACATAGCTGATAGCGGGGTAGCTTGAAAAACTATATGGTATTAGATACATACTAACAGACCCTGTGTACTGTGGGTCTGGTTTTATAAAAATACTCGCATAGGTCGGAGACTTTGATTTATCCGCAGGAAACTTACATGTAATCAATCCGGACGGTTTGTCTTTTGCGATGATAGTTGCCTTCGACGCTTCTATAACCTGTATACTACTATTCCATACTCTTTCAAATGGAGCATGAAGTACTTTCTTTACTTCCACAGGATAGTCGGATGTAGGGATATGACCACATCCAACAACGAATAAACATAATGCAAGAAGGCAGAATATGTTTTTGGCATCATTCATTTTTTCCTCCGGAAATTCTCGCAATTTCTTCTCGAGCTTGTCTAATCCTTGTTTCTAAAGAAGGATGAAATCCACTTTCGCCATCCCCATATCCTTCGCCGGTATATTTCGGGGGAGGCGTGATACTGTATATTTTGGTCCGCTTGATCATTTCTTCTATGGCAGGATATATCTCGTAGGCTGCATCATATTCGTCCTGCGCTTCCTGGGATTTGCCCTGTCTTTTATAAATCGCCATTAACCCAAGGTGAGCAGAAACTGAACTTGCAGGGTCGTTAGATAGTTGTACAGTTTTTTTGAATTCTGTTATAGCTTTTTCGGCTTCATTCAGTTCATCATAGATTTGCGCAAGCTCCCAGTGAACGTCAGCGTTATGCGGGGCTACCACAGCGGCATTCTCTAATAGTCGAGCGGCTCTTGATAGGTTCGGATCCGGATATTTTTGAATGGTCAAGGATAGCAAGAGATATGCCTGGATCTGATTAGGATCGATCTTCAGTACTGTCTCGAACTCGGCGATTGCCTTCTGAAGCATATATTCAGACAGATATATCTTCCCCAATTCCATCCGTGTTTGTACATCGGCCGGGTTAGTGCGAAGCTTACTTTGAAGATGTTTTGCAAGGGCTTCGGTTTGGGGGTCCGTAAAGATCAGAGGCCGGCTTTTCGCCGGAGGACGCGCACAACTACACAGACACACCAACAAACAAAGGGCGGCAATAATACGCAAGCTGGTAGTTTTCACTTTACTACTTCCTATTTTGCTGCAACATATCAACAAACTCTCTTGATATTTCCGAGAAAGACTTGCCTTTCTCTGGTTCGGAAAGGAACGCTATAACAGTCTTTTCGCCTGCTACATCGACGAGTTGAAAAGAGGCCACCTTCACCAGCAAAGGCTTATCTTGCGCAAAATCGACAATAGTCGTGCCGGTCAGTATAAAATCGGCATTAACAGCCTTGCCAATCTCCAGGGCGTTTACAGCTCCGCTTTCATCTTCCCTCCTTATTTTAGTTATTTGTTCGCCAACGCTCTTTTCAAGCTTTTCGCGGTTTATAACAGGAACACCGGCGTTGGTTAAATGAATGGCGAGGGCATCTTCTACTATCCTTGTAAGAAGAGTGTCGTTACCGTTCAAGAAAATGGCAATCAGCTGAACATTTTTGAGCTTTGGTCTTGCATCTCTAGAGACGGCAACGAGTAAAGACATTCCACTTTTTTCCTGCGCAGGCAATAGCGTAGAAAGTCCGACACAAATCACTGTTATTATCAAGAGTTGGATTGATTTCTTCATGGTTTCTCCTAATACTTCCTTCCAGAATAAGGCGCGATGCGTGGTGGAGTGTAAATAGGCATCTTAGGTATTGAAGGCAACTGTGAAGTATTACCTATTCCCAGGCCGTACGGGGTTAGCCCAATTCCCGTTGACGAGGGATAGTTGATTGAGGTGGGTATCGAGGGCAAAGGCGAAATACTCCCCATTCCTGTGTTCCAGCGTCCGATATCTGACTCTAATTTAAGTGGATTTCCTAATGAGCTGCCAAAGTTCCAATGCGCTGAGCGAGTAGCTACATCCAATGTAGGATTCGACCAATATCCTCCTGTCGCAATTTGATTGTTTTCAACATCTAACGGACTATGCCCCACCCCCCGAATCGTCTTCCCTAGAAATGGTTCTATACTGGCCCATCCTCCTTCCGTATGCAAGTTGTAAAGAGCTAATCCTCCCTGGCTATGAGCCCTTATTCTATTTGTTTGAAGAGGTCCTGCCATTTCATCATACGATTTCAGGGTGTGACCGCCGGTACCGTATATCTTTCTAGGATTTCCTGGCCCCCATTCGATGTGGGCCAAAGTCATGCCCACAGCAGAACCACCCTGATAGAGTGGGTCAGTGGTAGACCCATAACTAGGAATTGGCGTAATGTTGCGCCACGAAGGGATATATGTAACAGGATCATCGATGTTGTCGTAAATCTTTTCTCCGGGAAGAGGTTTTGCACCCCATCCTCCTGGTATGCCCATACTATCGACGGGATACCAACTGTGTGTTGGCTTATTTATGTACTCTATGAAGTCATAAGGTTTACCATCGAATGCTGTCAATCCATTTATCAATCCCACCCTTTTACGACCCGTCTTTTCTACCATTTCGCTCAATGAGCTTGAGACATAGATTGTTGGTTCGGTCTGTGTTGCACTTTTATTGTTATTCATCAATTTCCATTCTGTAATTCGTTTACTCACTTGCGAGATAACTTCCGGGTCAAAATCTTCCGCCTCTATTAGTGAACGGGCGAAAAATGATGAAATAACCATTACATATACTATTGATGTTATTTGCTTCCACATAGTCTTATCTCCTTTTTTGGTATGCATTGTTATTTGACTTTTGAATTCATCAGGACTCCGGCTTGTTTTATTCTTTCCTCCAACCCTGGTTCGGCATTTATAAGGCTCGAAATGTAATTTTGCTCATTTATTTTCAGGCTATTCCTTATAGATGCGAGTCTTTTAAAAACATCAACTAAGGCATTAGGGTCATAGTTAGCTCTCTTAGTATATTGAATAGCTAATGCATCGGCCTCCAATTCCTGTTTTTTGCCATATCCTTTTATCATGGATATAGCCGTTGCTTCGCCCAAAAGGGATCCTGTTTGCATGCCTATTCGAGTCAGTGCTGAGCTTAACTGCTGGTGAGAACTGTATGAAGGAGAAGTTGGCGAAGGGGCCGGCCCAGCTGCCGCCGCGCCAGCAACTCCTAGACCAACAGCCAAGGCAAAACCCACCACACTTCCAGCCGCTCTTTTTTGATGAACTGAATGAATAAAATCAATCTGGTGACTTTTACTAATATGGGCTATTTCATGGCCTAAGATAGCTGCCAGCTCGTCCTTGCTTTCAAGGATGTCTAATAAACCGGTATTTATATAAACGAACCCTCCGGCGGCGGCGTAAGCATTAATAGTTGGGTCATTGATTACTCGAAAGGTGTATTCTATATCTGGTCTATCGGAAACCTGGACGAGACGATTGCCAATGTTATTGATTCGCTTGTCCAAGGTATCGTTAAAAACAACTGTCTGGGCTGAGAGCACTTCCCTATCTGTGTAGAAACCAAGTTTTATCTCTTTATTAGTTCTTGCAAACCCAACTTGGGAAAATCCCCAAAATAATAAGGCCATACCTATGATTATCCTTTGTGGTCTCATAATAATGCCTCCTTATTGAAGAACCAATCGCCCGAATGGGGATAGACCCCTCCTGGATGTTCTTGTTGAGACTGAGAGGGAACCATGTGCGACCCGCCTATCCAGAGACTCAGGTCGCCGGTTTCAGGTCCGGGATTGGTCAATAGATTGTCGCTCCAACTGAGAGCCGATATCGGCTGGGTCGGCGCCAAGAGGACGATCAACAAGCGAATTATTGCCGCTCTTCTCATTTGTTGCTCTCACTTATCGCGCAACCTTAATAATAAGAGACCGGAATTTCTTGCTCATCCTTATGAGTATATCTAATATACACAAGCCGGCGGAGATTTGTCAAGGGAAAAGTCCGAGAAAGGAAACAAATTTTCTTTAGTCGGCTTTTGTAAGCCGTTAGAATACAATTTTCAGCTTTTCAAACGACTTTGCAAGTGTTTTTGGAGAATCAGAATTATGAGAAGCGATACGGTAAAGAAGGGTTTTCAGCGTGCCCCGCACAGGGGGCTGCTTCATGCTTGCGGACTTAGCACCGAGGATATCGGCAAGCCGTTCATCGGGATTGCCAACAGCTTCTGCGAGATAGTCCCGGGACACGTCCACCTCGATAAGGTCGCTAAGGTCGTTAAGGATTCCGTTCGGCGGGCAGGCGGGGTGCCGTTCGAGTTCAATACTATCGCGGTCTGCGACGGCGTTGCGATGGGGCATACGGGAATGAAGTACTCGCTGGCCTCGCGTGAAATCATCGCCGATTCGGTCGAGACTATGGTGCGGGCGCACTGCTTCGACGGGCTTATCTGCATCCCCAACTGCGACAAGATCATACCGGGGATGCTGATGGCGGCGGTTCGGCTGAATATCCCGACAATCTTCGTCTCCGGCGGGCCTATGGCGGCGGGCAAGACCAAAGACGGCCGGGCCGCGGACCTCATCAGCATATTCGAGGGCGTCGCCCAGTTTAACGCCGGCAAGATCGACGAAGGGCAGTTGGCCGAGCTGGAGGGCTGCGCATGTCCGGGGCAGGGGAGCTGCTCGGGGATGTTCACGGCCAATTCGATGAACTGCCTGTGCGAAGGGATCGGGATGGCCCTGCCGGGCAACGGGACGGTTCTCGCGGTCGATCCGAAACGCAGGAAGCTCTACGCCGCCGCAGGCAGGCAGATAATGACGCTCATCGAAAAGGACATAAAGCCGCTCGATATCATCACGAAGAAATCATGCGACAACGCGCTCGTGCTCGATATGGCGATGGGCGGCTCGACCAATACGGTCCTGCATGCGCTCGCCGTCGCCAACGAGGCCGAGATCGAATACGGCCTCGGCAGGATAAACGAGATCTCTTCGAAGTGCCCCAATATCTGCAAGGTCTCGCCGTCGAGCAAGTGGCACATGGAGGATGTCGATGCGGCGGGCGGCATCAGCGCGATACTGAAGGAAATCAGCAAGGTCCCCGGTCTGCTGAACACCGACTGCCTGACCGTTACGGGCAAGACCCTGGGCGAAAACATCGCCCGCGCCAAGATCAAAAATCCCGAAGTAATCCACCCGCTTGGTAGCGCCTATTCCAGAACGGGCGGCCTGGCGATCCTGACCGGCAACCTCGCCCCCAACGGCGGCGTGGTCAAGACCGCGGGCGTCGCCCCGAAGATGCTCACCCATACCGGCCCTGCCGTTATCTTCGAGAGCCAGGAAGAGGCCTGCGAGGGCATCCTCGCGGGCAAGGTGAAGGCCGGCGACGTGGTCGTAATCCGATGCGAAGGCCCCAAGGGCGGACCGGGAATGCAGGAGATGCTCAGCCCGACAAGCTACATCATGGGCGCCGGCCTCGGCGAATCCGTCGCCCTAATCACCGACGGCAGATTCAGCGGCGGCACAAGAGGCGCCTGTATAGGGCACATCAGCCCCGAAGCGGCAGTAGGAGGACCCATCGGCCTGCTCAAAGACGGCGACATAATCGAAATCGACATCCCCAAGAACGCAATAAACGTCAAGCTCTCAGAAGAAGAATTGGCCCAACGAAAAAAGACCTGGAAACCACCAGCCCCCAAAATAACAAAAGGCTGCCTCGCAAAATACGCATCAATGGCAACCAGCGCAGACACCGGAGCTGTACTAAAGTGGTAGGATAGAAGACAGGAGTCAGAATTCAGGAGACAGAAGGGAGGCCTGGAAGAATGGTGATGTTTTGTTTCCGGCAGACTGAGATGCTAACACAAGTAGTGTGAACTATTAAGTTGTCTTGGGAGAAAACATGAACTGGCTTAGCACACTTGGTCCTTCACTCCTCATGGTGATTGGTGGGATCATCACATGGCTCATCAAGTCACGCATTGAGGAGCTACGCGCCACTGAAGAGCGCCTTACTGAAGCTCGGCGTAAGACCTACAGCGAGATTCTGGATCCTTATATCACCCTCTTTGCTGACATAAGAGGGGAAGGCCAAAAGAAGGCTATCAAGACAATTACGTCGCGTGACTATCGCAAAGCCGCCTTTGAACTGAGCTTGTTTGGCTCTGATGAAGTCGTGCGAGCATACAATGCGCTCATGCGATGTGCCCACGAGACTGAGACGGCGGCGCAACCTGACCCAAAGGTGATGATCACCCGGTGGGGGGCTCTCCTTCTTGAAATCCGGAAGAGTCTCGGGAACAAGAACACTAGCTCTAATACAAGCGTGACTTCTTGAGATTTGTCATGGTGATATTCTTGAAAAAGCTCGAAATGCCCGTTCGGATTGCGCATAATGCCTTTTTGAAAAGGAGGGTGACAAACCGCAACCAAATACAACAAGGCATTTCGAGTGAAGAAGAAAATAGCAAAAGAACTCAGACGACGCAAGCAGAGAATAAAATTTCGCCTCCGCGATACCAACTGGCCCGAGCAATCCAAGCCGATGTTTTCCGCTGCCAACATTCATTATGAAATGGCT
>DATEBC010000494.1:0-3487 GCA_035288065.1 Sedimentisphaerales bacterium
AACGAAACAGCGACCCGCCCCTTGATTTCAATTGGGACATCTTCGGCGCCTCGATCCCCGGCCAATACGAGCCCGGCGTCGCCAAGGGAGTAAACGACGTTATGCAATCCGGCATTATCGCAGGATTCCCCCTCCAGGATATCAAGGTTTCGATTTACGACGGCAAGTACCACCCGGTCGATTCAAAGGAAGTGGCATTCCGATCGGCCGGCAAGGGTGCATTCATCGACGCCCTGCAAAAGGCCAAACCCGTGCTCCTCGAGCCGATTGTGAATATGGAAGTGACAATACCGGCCGAAAATATGGGCGATATCGCGGGAGACCTCGCCTCGAAGCGAGGCAGAGTCATCGGACAGGACATGCTCGCGGGCAATTTCATCGTAATCAAGGCGCAGGTCCCTCTGGCGGAGATCAAGCAGTACAACAGCCAGCTTAAAAGCGTTACCGGCGGACGAGGAAGCTACTCGATGACGCTGAGTCACTACGAGCTCGTCCCGCCAAACGTCCAGCAGCAAATAGTAGCCGCGCATACAAAATCTAAAGAGGTAGAATAACCATGAGTGATTTTGAATCGAACAGGATCAGTCGGCGTCGGGTAATGGGGGGCGTGCTGGGGGCTGCGGGAATTGCGGCGGTCGGTGCGCGAAGTCTTTCCGCGGGAGAGCAGGCAGGACGCGGCGTAAAGGGCAAGCGGGTGCTGGTCGCCATCGGGGAGTTCAGCGAGGGCATGGAGACTTACTACATGATCTATCGGCTGATTGAAGAGGGGGCTGTGCCGGTTGTGGCGGCGGGCAAGGTAAAGCGAGTGCAACTGGTCGTGCACGATTTTGATCCGAAGTACACGAACTATACCGAGGGCCTCGGGTACCAAATCGAGGCTCAAGTAGCGTACAAGGATGTGAAACCGGGCGAGTATGACGGACTGCTGATTCCGGGAGGCCGCGGGCCGGAGGAGATTCGCCAGTATCAAGAGGCTCTTAGGATCACGGGGCATTTCGTCGATAAGAAACTGCCGCTTGGCGCGATGTGTCACGGTCCGCAGGTGGTGTATGCGGCTCGGTCTATTAAGGGGCGTCGGATAGCCGCGTATAATGGGATTCGTGCGGATATTGAGCTGGCTGGCGGGGTGTTTGTCGATGAGCCGGCTGTAGTGGACGGGGCGCTGGTTACATCCCGCGGCTGGCCGGATTTGCCGTACTTCATGCCGAAGTTCTTGAAGGTGCTGGCGGGCAAGTGAGTTGGGGCCGTTGCCGAGGTGGGCAGATGGAAAGCGGCAAGCAGAAGAACCGATGGGAAAACCCAGGGTAAAACCCTGAGCTAAGTAGTAACTCAAACTGACCGATTCTGTTTTTCTGACACGGATTTACACAGATTAGCACTGTTTTTCATATATCTGGATTCCTGCTTTCGCAGGAATGACAGATACTCTTATGCTGTTGTCAAAACTGTAGTTATATTAAGACGCGAGCGAAAAACGGTCGGTTTGAGGATTAAGTGAAAGCGCTGGTTTTTGCTATTTCAAGCGCAGTCCGCCGGGGCCGACGACGTCGGCTTTGATCGTGTCCGTCTTTAAGTCGTATTCGATTTCATCGGCGAGCATACCGTTAACCATGCACGGGAAGGACTCGCTGCCTGTGACCTTCATCAATTGCTTTGCGTGGTCGTAGAAGAGTCTTCCGCCTATGAACTCGCGGTCCTGGGCCTGATATGTTATGCCGCCGGAAGCGATAAGAGTTGCCAGCTCGGTGTCGCCGGCGGCGGTCTCTATCAGGTCGGCCTCGACGTGGTTTGCGGTGACTATGCGGACGTCGCCGAGCTTGCCGTTCTTAATGGGGATGTATCTGACAACGATCGGCCCATCCGAGGCCGCATCGGCGATGATTAGATTCCTGCTCTTGAAGTACTTGAGGTTGTCGAAGTTTTGGATGCGCGCCCAGCAGGGTCTTTTGAGGCTGAATGCGCCGTTTGCGTCGTTGGGGCCTTCGACGAGATGGGAATTATCGAGCCATATTTCCGCCGGTCCGGCGGCGGTGAACAGCTCCTCGTTGGGGTCATAATCGAATCTGCGGCATATCAACTCTATTCCGCTGAGCTGCTTATCGCCGGCCATTTTCTTGGTTGCAAGCGTTACGACGCCGCCGGAGGCCGTCAAATGTTCAATGCCCACGTTGGATTTTGAAGGCCGCTCGTTGCTGTCCGCCGGCAAATCAACGGTTATTCTCTGGGATGAGAGAATGTAATGCTCAATGAAATTCGGGTCCTCTCGCAAGACGACCGCCTTGGAATCGCCCTCGAACAGCACTTGATTGGCGGCGGGGAGAAAGCGGGCGTGTTTTGTGGCGGTGATCGTCGCGGGAAGCGGAGCGGCGTTCGGATCATTGCTGTCGAAGGCATCGACGTAAGATTCGAGCCGCACAGGCCCGAGAGCGATAACATCCGGGACACCGCGTGCTTGCTTGGCAGTCTGTTTGGGCAGATTCGCAATGAACCTGGGCGAGGTAAGGGTGAAGTCCCGCTTTGAGGGTAAGGCGGTCGGGTGCATAGTGCAAACGCAGTTGATGTCGAAGACGACCTGATTCGAATCGGGTATGAACCTTGCCTGGCGCTGGGCGGTAATACTGACCGGAGCCGGAGGCTCGTGGGTGGCGGCAGCGTTGGAGTCTTCGACATAGAAAATCAGCTCGACCGGGCCGGTTGCCACGACGTCGCCGGGGGCTCGAGTCCCGGCGGATGTATCCGTCGGCAGATTGACGGTGAACTGAGATGCCGTTAAGGTGACGTCTCGCTGCTGCAGCAAGCCTTCCTGCGGCATTTTCAGCAGGCAGTCGCCGTTGAAGATCGCCTGGTTCGACCGCTTTACTAAATGGACGGCTTCGGCCGCTGTTACTGTCACGGGGACGCTCGCTTCGTTGGGATCAAGAGTCATCATGCTGCCTGTGTAGAAGACGAGTTCTGCCGGGCCGGCGGCCATAGCATCTCCGCTGACGGAATTGTAGTCGATTCTTTCTGTCAGGAAGGTTGATCGTCCGTTGGGATCGTCAAAAGCCGCGGGCCGATACCCGGAGCCGCGCAGGCTATCCGTTTCGGCCCTGGGGAAATCGGCGAGGGTCCTCTTCGAATTCATCGGGACAATGAGTATGCCGTTGTCGCAGGTTACTACTATCTCGACCGTCTGCTCCGCCGGGGCAGTGGGGGGATTCGGTTTGGGGCCATCGGCTTTGATTGCGGCGACAGGCTCTCTTTCAGCGTCGGGACCGCTTGTAGCGACGAGGCTGTTGGCGTCTTCGGCTGTTGGAGTCGTTGACAACAGGATATCATTTATGCAGACTTCCCCGCGGGCGAAGATGATTTCATCAGGTGCATCGACAACAACGTTCTCACTGAGGATGCACCTATAGTATTTCGATTGGCCGGGCTGGGCCGTCTCCACGGGCGGCGGCGTTGTGCCGGCAGGTGGCTTCTTGGCGAAGCCGTCGGCTGGGGTCTT
>DATEBC010000495.1:0-4282 GCA_035288065.1 Sedimentisphaerales bacterium
CGTCGGCGCGCTTCTGTAGTTGTACATCCCACCCCCGGAGTCCGCTGCGTTTCGGGCGAATGTGCAATTGCTGACTGTGGGATTGCCGTTGAGATTTGACATTCCGCCGCCGGACCACTCTGCGCAATTCTCAATGAAAGAGCAATTGGTGATAGTCGGGCTCCCATTCGTATTGTAGATACCGCCGCCTTCTATCAACGCAGTTCCGCCGTTGGCATTCCCACCGGTAACGGTAAAACCATCCAGGACCGCGTTTACATCAACCCCGCTACTTGTGATGACGTGATAACTGTTGTCTGCCCGGCTTGGGTGCCCCAGCATCCAATTTGGCCAACGTTCGTATTCGTCATTCCCGTCCAGGTCTCCGCTGAGGATCGTTTCGTATAGCCCAATATCCCTCGCATTGGGGTCCGCCTCGCCGATGCCTGCATATCCGCCTTTGATGTTCACGCCGTTTTTGAGCTGGAAGGTCTCTTCCCTGCCGAGATTGGGCCTGCGGCTGAGAACGAAATCATCCGGCCTATAGACCCCCTGGGCGACGCGAACCTCATCGCCGGCGGCGGCGAACATCAACGCATCCTGCAGGTAGTAGTACGCGTCGGCCCAGCTTGTTCCGTCGTTGGCGCCTGCGGCATCATCATCGACGTAGATTGTCTTTGCGGCGGCGGGGTGTGGGATTAGGATAAGGCAGAGGGCAATTGCCAGGCAAGTGAATAGACTCTCGCTCTTGCTCATAACATCACCTTCCAAGAACTTCCCATAAAAACGAGCCTGCTTTTATTCTACCAAATCGGCGGGGCCTGTCCACAACATTCTTCAAAATGAAGGGCTTGCGCAAAGACTTCCTTCGGTTGTCTTTGGTTTCTTTTAGCTGATTTGCAGCGGGAGCGGCGAAAATGCGAAAAAAGGTTGGAAAAAATGCGGCTCGCCGGTAGAATACGGCGTTTTAGGTTACTCAGACTGACGGCCGGTCAATTGGAGCAGGTCGGTTGTGCGTCGGCACAATGTGAAGGCATTATGAGATTCATACTCATCGACAAGGTTATTTCGTTCGAGAAGGGCAAGCGGCTCAAGGCCGTCAAGGGCGTTTCTCTGGCTGAAGAATATCTGAGCGACCATTTCCCGAAGTTTCCCGTCCTGCCGGGGGTATTGATGCTGGAGGGGCTTATCGAGTCGGCGTCGTGGCTGGTTCGCAACAGCGAGGGCTTCGCGCACAGCATGATATTGCTTGAAGAGGCCAAGAACGTGCGTTATAAAAGCTTTCTGCCGCCCGGCGCACAGATAGAATATACCGTCGAGGCCAAGACCATTGAGGAGAACGTCAGCAGCTTTTCGGGTGTTGGCGTCTCGCAGGACGAAAGCATCGTCGAGGCGAGATTCGCCCTTAGGCATTTTAACCTGGCCGACAATGACCCTACGCTGGCGGCGATTGATGCCGCTGTTGTCGAGAATATGAAGAATCGGTGGAAACTGTTATGGCAAGGAAGTACTGGAGGTAAGTAGATATGGCAATGAGCCGGGAAGACATTCTGCAGCAAGTTCAAGAGATTCTGGTCGATGCGCTCGGTGTCGATGACGATGAAGTCAGCCTCGAATCGAGATTGATGGGCGATTTGGGGGCCGAGAGCATTGACTTTCTCGATATTGTGTTCCGGCTGGAGAAGGCGTTCTCGATAAAGATTCCGCGAGAAGAGCTGTTTCCCGCCGAGAGCCTGATGAACAATCCGGAATTTGTGAGCAACGGCAAATTGACGGAGAGCGGGCTGAAAGAGATTCGGGAGAGACTTCCGCACACGGACCTGAGCGAGTTTGAGAAGGACCCCGATCTCAACAAGCTCGGCGACCTGTTTACGGTCAATGCGATTGTCAACTTCGTCGATAACAGGCTTAACGCCGCTTAACGATTCAAGCCTGTCCGGGTGACATCGGCGGCCTGGCTGCTTGTGGCGAGCCGGCCGCAAACCTTACTTATGCGTTGGATTTGGATAGACAAATTTGTTGAGTTCAAAAGCGGGCAGAGCGCCGTGGCCCTGAAGAATGTGACCCTGGCCGAGGAGCATTTGCACGATCATTTTCCGGGTTTTCCGGTTATGCCCGAGTGCCTGATGATCGAAGGGATGGCCCAGACGGCTGGAATACTCGTCGGCGAGGCGAGAAAATTCTCCGAGAAGGTCATCCTTGCAAAGATTAGAAAAGCGGTCTTCTTCGACTACGTCAAGGCGGGGGACAGCCTGATGCTCGAGGCCAAAATCGAATCGCTCGCCCCGGAGGCGGCAAGCACAAGCGGGAGGATTACGCGAGGGGAGAAGCTGATTGCGGAGATAGATTTGATGTTCAGCCACGTCGATAAGAACCTCTCCGGCAAGGAGTTCCCGGAGGAGAACTTTGTCTTCGACGATACGTCGGTATTCGATTCGCTTCTGCGAGAAGTTGCCTCGCAGCCGCCTGGTCCCGGCGCTGCCGAGTCGGAGCAGGAATAATGAGCTCGACGCGCGTAGTAATAACGGGTCTTGGCGCGATCACGCCGCTCGGACTGACGGCGGAGGAGACGTGGGCGGGGCTCTGTGCGGGCAAGAGCGGAATAGGGCCGATTACTGCGTTCGATCCTGTGGGCTTCACCTGCAAGATAGCCGGCCAGGCCCCCGGTTACAGGATACAAGATTACGTGCCGAGGAGCCATCGCAAGGCCACGAAGCTTATGTCGAGGGACATTGAGCTGTCCGTGATAGCGGCGCGGGAGGCTGTCGTTGACAGCGGGCTGGTGACAAAGGGGATCGACGCGGAGAAGGTTAACGTCGATCCGGCTCGGATGGCGGTTAATCTCGGGGCCGGGCTGATAAGCTGCGATTTGGTCGAGCTGGCGCCTGCCGTGGCGGCAAGTGTGGTTGACGGCAGGTTCGATATCCGCAAATGGGGCAAAGAGGGTCTTGAAAAGGTCACGCCTCTGTGGCTGCTGAAGTATCTGCCCAACATGCTGCCCTGCCATATCGGCATCATTCACGATATCCAGGGTCCGAGCAATACGCTAATGTGCGGCGAATCGGGCGCGCTGCTGGCGATAGCCGAGGCGGCCCAGACTATTATTCGCGGGGCCGCGGATATTGCAGTAGCCGGCGGCGCCGAGGCGAAGGTCAACCCGATAGTTATGATCCGCCAGTGCCTTCTCGGCAGGGCCACAAGCAAAGGCAACGACGAGCCTGGCTCGGCGTGCAGACCTTTCGATGCTGATGCCGCCGGCTCGGTATTCGGCGAGGCTGCGGGGATTGTTATACTCGAGGCCCTGGAAAATGCTCGCAGGCGAGGCGCAAGGATTTACGCGGAGCTTGTCGGCATCGGGCAGAGCAGCAGCATAAACCCGCAGTACGAGCATATCGAACCGGACGGCGAAGGTATTCGATTGGCCATAGAAAAGGCGATTGCCGATGCGCAGATTGAGCCGAGCGACCTCGATTTGGTCATTCCACACGGAACGGCAATACCTGCCGACGATCTTGCCGAGGCAAGGGCGATAGAAGCGGCGCTTGGCAAAGCGGCAGGCAAAGTCTCTGTCTGGCCGACCAAGAGCATCCTCAGCAACACCGGCGCCGCCTCCGGGGCGCTGGACGTTATCGCGGCGGCCCGCGCTATGAGCGAAGGCAGGATACCTGCAGCGAAGAACTGTGACAGGAAAGCCGCCGGCTGTAATCTGAACATCGTCAGTCGGCCTGTAAACAAAAGGATTCGCTATGCCCTGTGCTGCACCTATACGTTTGGCGGACAAACCGCGGCGTTGGTCTTGAAAAATGCTGACGATGAACAGACGAGTTGAATATCGAATAACGAATAACGAATATCGAATGATGAAGGAAAACGACCGACTTACGAATGCTCGCGGACAGATTGAGAACGCACAAAGACGTGATGTGAAGTACAAATCTCGCAAAGATTTCGTTCACAAAATGAAGATATGTCTGAAAGAGTTGCGAGAAACGAGTGGCTGGCTAAAGATTATTCGACGCAGAGACCTCTTAAAACGCAAAGGTGAATTGGAAGCACTAATAGGAGAGTGCAACGAACTGATCTCGATTTTCGTTAAGAGCATCAAGACCGCAAGAAACAATATGGGCACTACGAAAGAATAGAATGAGCCGGCTAGTTTACTTCGATATTCGACATTCATTATTCGATATTCGTAATTCGGTTCTCATCCAAAAAAGTTGGTGAATAATAAAGGCTGTTTTGACTTAACTCTTTTGGATTTAACGCTTTAAGGCAACAGCATGTATAGGTATAATGTCATTGC
>DATEBC010000496.1:0-9530 GCA_035288065.1 Sedimentisphaerales bacterium
CCTGCTGCTGCGAAGCAGCCGCTATGCTCCGGCCTCAATCGTCCTGGTCGTCGGCGGGATCGCCATCATGGCCTTGCGGGGCCAGTTGGCCGAGGCGGGCGGCGTCTCGCTATCCCTGCCGCCGCTGACGATGGTGGACCCGCGCGAGATCTGGCCGGTGTTGCGAGATGCGGGCCTGGCCCAGATTCCCTTGACGGCCACCAATGCCGTGATCGCCACGTCTGTCCTCATCGCCGAGTACTGGCCGACACGCCGTGTCACAAACCGGCAGTTGGCGGTCAACATGGGGATCATGAACGCCGTCCTGCCCTTCTTCGGCGGCATGCCCCTGTGCCACGGGGCCGGCGGCCTGGCAGGTCAGTACTACTTCGGCGCTCGGACCGGCGGCACGAACATTATCGAAGGTTCGATTGAGATTACCCTCGGCGTACTTTTCGCAGGCAGTATTGCGACGATTTTTACCTCTTTCCCGATGGCTATCGTAGGCGCCATGATGTTCCTTGTCGGTATCAAGCTTCTGGAATTCGCCCGCGACCTCCGTTTGAATCGTGACTTGTTGCCGCTCATCGTGACGGTGATAGGTTCAGTCGTACTCAATATGGCCGTGGGATTTGCCACTGGCTTAGCGATTCACTATCTGCTTTTCCGAAGGGCAAAGACTGCGAGCAGTGCTCAGTGACGAAGAACTAATGTTGGTAGTTGGCGAAGGCAGGCTTCGCTTGAAGAATATCTTGGAAATTTCCTGGAAAAATAGAAATTTAACACGGGGGTTTTTGGCAGCTCATCCGTTTTAACTTAAAAAGGAACAAGAAAAATGCACTGTAGATATGTAAAACAAAAGCTGGATAGGTTATTCGAAGATACATCGCTGCCACCTGTACCACAGGGTTTCAGTGAACGTTTAATGCAGCGTGCTCGCCAGAGGCAGTATTTACAGCAGGAATCAAAACCGGCAGTTATAAGGCTTTGGGAATGGCTCGACCAAACTGGCCTGAAGAAATCAACCGCCGCAGCTGTCTTGGTCGTCGGACTGGCGATTGGGATGTTAATGGGACGGGATAACTGGCAGAGTCCGGCCATACAATCTGTTGGGAAATCCCAAATGGCGCAAGTCGAACCAACTGCCATCTACAACCTTGACTATCTGAGCGACTCCCCAAAAGGATCACTGGCGGATGCATACTTGAGGTTAGCGTCTGCAACAAATGGAAGGGAGCGCTGACAATGTGGAAGAATATGAAGACAGCAATCGTAATCTTTATTTTCTCCGTTGCCCTCAATATGGCCTTCGGCGCCATGTGGGCTATACATCGCCTTCCTACACACATCGGGTGTACTGGGCACAAAGGAGACTCGAACGCCAAGAGTTGTGTATCATGCCCGCTCCATCGCAAACTTGGCACGAGCGAAAAACAATGGCAGGAAATTGAGCCTCGCTTAGTAGAGCTCAAGACCTCTTCTCTGGCAGTATGCCGAGAGCTCAATCAGTTGCGTAACGAGCTAATCGACCTGATCGCTGCGCCGCAAACGGACTTCGAGGCCATTCGCGCCAAGCAGGATGGTATCCTTGCGGGTCAGCGCAGAATGCAGGAACTGGTGGTTTCGCATCTTCTGAAGGAAAAGGAGTTGCTTACACCCCAACAACAAAAATCACTCTTTGACATGATTCGAAAGCAAGGCGACTGTGCGGGCAGTTCGTCCATAATTGGTGTTAGGCCGTTCGACATCCCGCAAGCTGATCTGAATCCCACCGGCAACAGTAGCCACGATGAAAGGAGGTGATGCCGCTCAAAACAAACATTTATCCAAAGAATCGACGTGTACTTGTGTGTTAACGAAGGAAAAAATGAAAATGAAAGGAAATACAATGACTAAGAAGACAATAGCGTTTTTAGTTGGTGTGGTTGTTCTTGCGTTCGTGGCTATAGCAGTTTATGCGGCTACCGACACAGGCCAGATACTAACGAATGATACGAGTATCACCAATGCCGAAGTTACCAACACCGAAGGTTCCAGTCATGACTGTGACGGGAATTGCGAGGACTGTGATGGGGATTGCAAAGGTCATGGCGAAGGTCGCATGTGCGGCGGCCATGGTGATGGCGACGGTAATGGCGGCAAGTGTGGCGGCCATAAAGGTAATGGCGGCAGGTGTGGCGGCCATGGTGATGGCATCTGAACGCAGCAAATAGGTTACATTTAGCTGCTGAAACGGAAAACCAGAACAGCTTATTGACAAGCTCTCATTTGGTGTGGGCGGTCCAATATGTTCTGCATAAATGAGAGCTTGTTTTTCAAGCTCACTAAGTGGAGGTCTGGAGCGAATAAAGGTCGGCAGCTTCGAGTTCAACCTTCGTGAACTGCCGGTTCGCTGCTTGTGAACATGGCTATCGGCTTGGCGGCAGGATTGGCTGTGCACTACCTCTTGCCGGGTAAGGAGCATCACGATGCAGACGCCCAGCGATGAGGATCTGATGCTACGTGTCCGCGATGGCGACCTGGACGCCTTCGAGCAGCTCGTCCTGCGGCGCCAGGCCGGGGCGTGGCGCGTGGCCTATCGCTTTACCGGCGACGCTGCCGAGGCCGAGGACCTCGCCCAGGAAACATTTCTGAGGATTCTGGACGCCGCGCCGCGATACAAGCCCACAGCCGCCTTCGGCGCCTACTTCTACCGGGTTCTGACGCGGCTGTGCCTTGACCACCGGCGCAAGAAGCGGCCGATTCTTGCCGAGCCTTTCCCGAACACGGCGGATAACGCGCATTCTCCCTCGCAGCAAGCAAGCCAGGCCGAGCGTGAGCGGCTGATCCAAGCCGCTCTGGATGCCTTGCCCGCTGATTACCGCATGGCGGTGGTGCTTCGTTACTTCGAAGGGCTCAGCGGGACGGAAATGGCCGAGGCGATAGGGCGTAGCGTCAAGGCCGTCGAGCGGCTGCTGGCGCGGGCCAGGTCGGCCCTGGAGTCACGGCTGAAGGGGCTGCTTGAAGATTGACGGACTTTCCGAGGGGATTTCCCGGACCTGTTCGTTTGTGCAGGGAAGGAGAGAGCCGATACGCTGCGAAGACGTGCTGAAAAAACCGACAACGGTTTCCTCCGGCGAATTGCCGTTAGCCTGCGAAACATCCGACGCAAGTGGGTTGCTTAGCTTGGAGACAGGCGGAGGGCTGCTTCGGCGACGCGGATACCGAGCTGCTTGGCGGTCGCCATGAATTTTCTTCGGTTCATTTTCTCGTAACTCCAAACTCGGTTTCTATTTTGGTTTCTTTTCAGACGATTTAACGAGCGTCTATTGCTGTTGACTGAGGCGCAACTCTCTGATTAACTCCAGTCGGGGCTGCTTGTGTTTGGTATTCGTGCCCCCTCTGGCCGCCCCCACGGCGGATTTCGCCGACTTCGGGTTTGACCAGGCATGAAAAAGCGAGCAGGATGGCCGTCAGGCAAATCAGGATAACCACGACAACCCAGCGAAAAAGCCGGCTGCGTATCAGGCTGCGGTAGATCGCCAGGATCATTCCCCAGTGCAACACGATGTGCAGGACGAGCAAGGCGATGAGAACCAACCCGATAGCAAGATGAACCGTGCCCCACTGGTGGCGATCGAGACCCCGGAAGTACAGCTCGACGTTCCGGCCGTAGATAGCCCAACGCGCTTGTCCCGGGACAAGCACGTATTTGATCAGCAGGCCGATGCCCGCCATGCCGGCCATGCACAAAAGCATCAAGGCGTCAATTATCAGATTGAGTTTTGGTTTTGTCATATCCACGTCCTTTCGAAGAACACAAACCGAATCAGCCTCCTGCGTATCCCGACGAGCCGCCCGGCATCATGGCGCCACGTAGATAAGGTAAATCCCTCCAAGCAAAACCAGGACGCCGCAGACCCTTTTTATGATGACCGCGCCTTTTGATTTTTCAGTCCAGTTCATATATTTCTGCACAAGCTCCGTGCATGTGCCGGCCAAGACAATGACAGAGCAATGGCCAAGACCATATACCATGAGCAAGAGGACGCCGTAGAGCAAAGCCGTTGATGCAAGCCTGAACGTCACCGCGAGCATCGGAGCCATATAGGCGAATGTGCAGGGTCCGAGGGCGATGCCGAACACAAGGCCGAGGATGAATGCGGCGAGCATGCCCTTGCGCTTCATTCCGACCTGGGCCGGCCCCGAAAAGGGCATGGGGATAACGTCCAGCAGGACAAGTCCAACAACGAAGAAGATTGCAGCAACCAGGTAATTCCCATAGCGTCCTACATCGCCCATCATTCTGCCTGCTGCGGCTGTGACTGCCCCTATTGCAGCAATGGTGATGAGAATGCCCACGGCGAAAAGAATAGAAATGAGAAAAGCCCTTTTTGTTGATATTCGACCCTGGTTGTCGATAAAGCCTACTATAAGGGGAATGCTTGCGAGATGACACGGGCTCAGCAAAATACTCAGGATGCCCCACACGAAGGCCGCTATAACTGCGATAGCCGGCGTGCCTTCAACCGCATGCGTCAAGATCGTGAACAGCTTCTCCATCGGCTATTTAACCCCCATTTCCGTCAGTTTCTTTTCGATTTCCGCCTGCGGCCAGAACCCGACGTGCCGAAATATCTCCTTGCCGGATTTGTCGAAGAATATCTGGACGGGAATAGTCTCTACCCCGTATCGGGTGGCCAGTATCTGCTTTTCGCGAACGTGGACAAAAAGAACGTTGACCTTGTCTTTATACTTGGCCTCCAAATTCTTGAGGATCGGGGCCAGCATATCGCAGGGAACGCATCCGGTGGCTCCGAAGTCCGCCAGCGAGGGTCTGCCGCTGTTGCGGGCCTTGTCAACGGGATTGTCCAATGTCAAAGCCGCCTGTTTCTTGAGCCAGGAGCCCGATACGCTAATGTCAATCTTCCTGCCGATAGTCCGGATATAATCAGCAGCCGCTTTTTGCTTCTTCTGACCCAACAGGTAAGGCTTAATCTGCTCGCGCACCTGCGCCAGCGCAGCCCCGCCGAACATATCTTTGTTCTGACGGTAGAACTCCTCCGCCTCGGCGTCCGTTACCTCAATGCCGCCGAAAACGTGCTTCTCGAAATAGTCCTGAATAATCTGCTGCTCGGGTTTGGGGTCTGATTCTCCGGCGGTTGGGGTTGTGCTTTTCCCGGCAAGGTTCAGCAGCAGGCGGGGCGTCGCCAGATGCTCGAGCACAAACAGGGCGTTCTTATTCAGCTCAGCCTGCAGTTCCGGAGGCTGATCTTGGATGAACCGGCTGATGTCGTCCGTCGAAATTGTAATGTCGCCGGCTCGCAGAACGATGCCCTTAGACAGCTCGGCGGCCTTGGCAAAGGTCAAGACGCCTGATGTCGCCGTCGGATACAAGGCAGCTACGGTGTTTGGCTCTGCGTTTTCCTTTTGCTGTGTGAAACCGGCAGCGACAAATAACTGAAGGCTTGTGCAAATCGCCGTAATGATACGTTTCTTGTTCATCTGCTTTCCCCTGAATAATGTCTTACTCAAACCGACCGACTTTTCAAGAGAACGACACGATAAATCCTTATGCAACAGCAAGATAACACGGTATGTCATTCCCGCGAAAGCGGGAATCCACGCACCCGTGACATTACTGGATACCTGCTTTCGCAGGTATGACAAGGCGAATCGGCCAGTTTCACTAATTGCCTTTGCCAACAATCAAACCTCACGGCCTATTTGGGAGCGCACTCGCCGATCTTGCAGGCCTTCTTAATCTGCTCGGCGGAGAGCTTCATCTTGTCGGCGAGCGCCTGGCTAATGCTTATCAACCTGCCTGTCTCATAAGGATTTTGCTCGACCCATTTCTTGAGATTATCGGCATTGACAAAGAAACCCTGATGGAAGCATCCAGCCGATCCCCACGTGCCGTCCGGTTTCTTGCGCTGGCCAAACCAGGCAACGGCGGTCGCCGGCTCCAGCGAGGCAACGCTCCCATTCAGCGTCCTTACGACGATTTCCTCGGCGGTCAGCCGGTCGTGCTCGTGGATCTCAATATCAAGACCCGTCCTTGCCGCCACGCCCAACGCGCAGTGCGAGCAGCAGCCCCAGGTATATACGCCTGCGGCGCGCACGACTGCCGCATCTTCCGGATACACGGCCCGGTCGCAGAAGCCGCAGCGGGCGGCCAGCTCTTTTTCTTGAAGCATTGTCCAGTCGATGATGTTCCCGCCGGAAGTCTCCTGCTCAGCCCTGGCCTTTTCCGCCTCGGCAAAGGCTTTGACGGTCGGTCGCCCGGTCTGACTGTCTAAGGCATAAAGATAGATTGCCGAAGCAGCAGGCATCAGCTTATCCGCTGCCCAGTCCGTGACGGAGACCTTATTCTCAAATCCGCTCTTATCCTCAGTCAGGCACGAATACATAATGAAATAGCAGTGCGGGCTGCAAAGCCGCACCGCACCTTTGTCTGTCTGAACGGTTACTAATGTCTTTGGATTGATATCGCCGTCACACATATAGCAGATGCTGTCCTTGGGGCGGCTATCGACCTTGGCCGGGGTAAGCCGCTCGAAAGCGGGTGGTTCCGCAGTAGTAAGGTCAACGCCAAGTTCCTTCCACTTGCCGAGGATGTCTTCTTTAGAGTAAAAGGCTTCATGGCGGAACAGCTCTTTGCCGGAGGCATCGTAGAATATCTGCGTCGGCTGGATGTTGATGCGATATATATCGGCCAATCCCGGGTATTTGTTCAAGTCAAGGAACTGCACCGTAATCTTGCCCTGAAGCTCTTCCTTAAGCTCTTCAAGGATTGGCGCCATCAACTTACATGGAATACATATGCCTGCTCCGACATCAATCAGAGCGGGCAGACCCTTTCCGGTGAGCTGCTCCGGCATGTACTCCGCCGGTATCTGCTGCCCGCCGCCGGGTCCTGCTGTGCCCTGGCCGGACTTGTTGCTTTTGACAGCGATCACAACAACCACCGCGACAATCAGAACGACGACAATTCCTATTTTCCCAACCTTGTTCATAAGCGAATCATCTCCTTACACCAGCATTTTCTTAATCTCATCCGGCGAAATAACCTTGCCGACGCTTTTCACCTGGCCATCGACGGCCAGCGCAGGCGTCAGCATCACGCCGAACTTCATAATCTCGTTTATGTTCGTAACTTTTTCAATCTCATATTCGATGCCAAGCTCCTTTGCCGCGGACTCGGCATTCTCCAAAAGCTTCTTGCATTTCGGGCAGCCTGTGCCGAGTATCTGTATCTTTATCATATCGAATCGTTCCACCAGTTACTTATTCGCTCATTCTTTTGCTACCTACCCCCAAACGGCGCCGAAGATCATTCCGGATATTGTCGCCATTACGATTACGAGGCAGATATAGACCACCGCTTTTTGAGTTCCGATTACGGATCGGATCACGAGCATGCTGGGTAGTGACAGCGCAGGTCCCGCCAGCAGCAGGGCCAGGGCCGGTCCTTTGCCCATCCCTGCCCCCAGCAGGCCCTGGAGTATCGGCACCTCGGTCAGAGTGGCAAAGTACATAAACGCCCCTGCCACAGATGCGAACAGGTTCGCCCAGATCGAGTTTCCGCCGACGGCGGCGTTAATCCATTTCGTTGGGATTACCCCCTCGTGGCCCGGCCGGCCTAAGAGAAAACCGGCTACGAGCACGCCCAACAGCAGCAGAGGCAATATCTGCTTGGCGAATCCCCAGGTCGCGGCAAGCCATTCGCCTATTTCGTGTTTCGTGAACCACCCGAGGACCATAAGAGAAAAGGCGCCGAGAAGCAAAACAACCAAGAGCCAGCGGATTCTGTAAATGAGTTCGTAAATACTATTTTTCCCGACGTCCTGGACCTGCTGAACAAGTTCGGCGGGAACCTCATGGGTTTGGCCGGAGGTATCGAGAATCTTGAGATTTTGCTCAGTCTTACTGATAAGTGCGCCTTCGACTTGATAAGTCGTCAATCCGCCGGGGCAGCAGAGGAATACCGCGCGGACGTCGCCGCTGCGGGCCCAGTTGGCGAAGACGAGGATGCCGACCATTGATGCGAAGTACAGGGCGTTCTTCCAGAGCGGCCTTGCGGCTTGCGGCTCGGGCATCGCCATTTGTGACGTTGTTTTTTGTTCTTCTTCCTTGCGGTAAATGATGTGCATCAGAAGGCCGATAACCACGCTGAACAGGACTGCCCCGGCTGCACGCGCGATGCCTAACTCAAGCCCGAGAATTCTCGCAGTTAAGATAATCGCAAGCACGTTGATAGCGGGGCCGGAGTAGAGAAAGGCGGTCGCCGGACCCAGGCCCGCCCCCATCTTGTATATGCCCGCAAAGAGCGGCAGCACCGTGCAGGAGCAGACCGCTAAAACGGTTCCCGAAACGCTTGCCACGCCGTATGCAAGTATCTTGTTTGCCCTTGCGCCGAGATACTTCATCACGGAGGCCTGGCTCACAAAGACCGAGATCGCCCCCGCAATGAAAAAGGCCGGTACAAGACACAGCAGGACGTGCTCGCGAGCGTACCACTTGACCAAGTGCAGTGATTCGCCGACCGCGTTGTCGAATCGGCTGCTGCCGACTGGCAGGTAGAAACAGGCCAGAAAGACCCCCGCAATGAACAGCAGTTTTTTCCATTCACTCTTGAAATCCACGTCGAACGCTCCTATCGCAGGGCTATAAGCAGTCTTTTGTTTTCCTCGGCCTGCTGTTTGAGGATGCCGGTGACGCAGGAGAAGAAATCAAGAATGCAGACGCACTTGAGTCTGTATATCACTTTGAGTCCTTCTTTTCGATACTCCAGCACGCCCGCGTTGACCATCACCGAGAGATGCCGGGAGACGTTTGAGCGTTCGGCCCCGACGTGCTCGGCGATGTCGCAGACGCACTGCTCGCCGTCCTTGAGGAAATTCACGATGGCGATTCGCAGGGGGTGGGCCACGGCCTTTGCAATCTCCGCCTGTCTCTCGAACAACAGCAGTCTTTTCTTATCCGGCATATAAGCTCCTTAATATAGTTACTCAAACTGACCGATTCGCTTTGTCATACCTGCGAAAGCAGGTATCCAGTAGTGTGGCGGATGAGTGGATTCCCGCTGGAGTTTACCCCTTGGGGGCGGGAATGACATACTCTGTTATCTTGCTGTTGCATAAGGACTTATCGTGTCGTTCTATTGAAAATCGGTCAGTTTGAGTATAGTTACTATGTGATAATATACTCATATAGTAATATGAAGTTCGCGCGCCGTCAACTATTTTTTTGCCTGTCGGGGCTTCAGGATGCAAATAACGTGGACTACGCCATTGACAACCTGACAAGTCAGTATTATAATACTCGCAGTACCCCGTAACAATCGGTTTTATTGTCATTGCGAGGAGGCCTAAGGCCGACGTGGCAATCTCCTACCCCTCGAAGGTAGAGGCTGTTCCGGCACCGAAGCGCCTCACGATGATGCCCACAGTTTCGATTGTTACGGGGTAGTAGTACAGAAAAATGAGAGGGACAGTGGGGCTGTTGAAAAAGCCCACAATTTATTTTGATTCTTCCATTTAGCTAAGCGGCCTTGTTCGGTGCTAAGTTTC
>DATEBC010000497.1:0-6135 GCA_035288065.1 Sedimentisphaerales bacterium
TTAAATCCAAAAGAGTTAAGTCAAAACAGCCTTTATTATTCACCAACTTTTTTGGATGAGAACCTTTTATTTGTCTGGAAGATATATCGACTAAAGTGGTTTCATATCATTAAAGTATCCCGGTATTTATACTACAGTCGCGAAAAAATCCGTTCTTGATTTTTTCTTTTTAACGCGGACATATTGTCAAACAAGAGGTTAGGTGATTATTGAAGAAAATCACAAAGACGATTTTCTTCAACAATATAGGTCTAACCTGCAATTTTGCAGAAGTCATACGGACTTTTTGAACATCTTGACTTCCACACGGATTAAGTTGCCAGTATTTATTTCGGCAGTTTGCGGATTTGCACTGGAGTTTATGACGTGCAAAGCGGATGGTTCGTTTTTTACGTTGTTGATGGGGCAGGAGGACAAGTTCGATGTGCTTACCGCGCGGGACAGGGGGGGGCTTGAGCGGAGGTGATAGTGCACGGATGCGGCGTTGCGGGTATTTTCCGATGGGAAAAAAGGGAGCCGGCGGCCCCCCTTGTATTTTGTGTTTAGCCGGCCGACCGGGCTCCCTTCACGAAAGAAGGACACACTGTTGTGTGGTGCGCAGGTGTCTTGAGATGATGATCTCAATTTGCCCTTTTACCTATTTAAAGTATAGATGAATTATCCAGCAGTGCAAAAAGGAACACGCAAAAGCCGTGTTTTTCCTTGGATGGGGCGTATTTCTCGGATTCTTATGCCCAAATAGGGGCGTGAAACGGGGTCTTAGGGGCCTCAGAATGGCCGAAAAACGTGATTTTCGCAATTTTTTTGGCCCGAAGCGGGCAATAGGGCCGTTTTTTCTTGACATAGGGGCCTTCTGTGGTTATAGTAAAATGGTGTTTGCCAATCAAGGAGGTGTGGTGAGAAAGATTTCTCGCCGGGCTGTGGCTCACGAAAAACTCGTTGTGTTTAGACCTCAGGCGGGATGCTATTCACGCTTGGGGTGAGAAATATGGATGGGGAGGGAGCCTTTCGTTCATATTCCGAGGTGGTATTACCCGCCCAAATTCGGCGGGTTGCGCTGACTTGAGGAGATTGGTGATGAGTAATAGAGAAAAGGACGAGACGCTGGTGCGACAGACGATCTCAAGGCTGCTTGATTTTCACGGTATGGAGGTGGCGAAAGAGGGTGTTTGCGAAAAGGCGGCTGAACCGGTTAGGCCGCCTAAGCTGGAGCACTTGGAGCTGAGCGATCCTGTTGCGGCTGCCGTTGTCGAAGAACGGATCGCAGAGGGAATGTTGGATAATTGGGCGCAGCCGGCTGAACGTTTGAGGCGAAGGTTGTTTGCGCCGAGGCTGGGTGTTAATCCTTCAAGACAGAAAAAGATGGCAATGTTGATCCCTCTTCTCTCGATAGTCCTGCTGGTTGTTCTTAACAAGTTTCACGGCGTGCCTCTATTGGGCGGCGAGTGGCTGAGGTTGGGAACGTACGAGACAATGGTTGGCGATATTGTCAAATCGGGATTTTCCGCGACCGAGGATGACAGTCAACATCCGGTGAGGCTGAAGGTGCGAGGCATTGCGTTCAGCCATGACAGGCCGTCGGCGGTTGTCGGGACGACCATAGTGCACGAGGGTGATGTTGTATTGGGTGCGACTGTCGTTAAAATAAGCAGGGGCAGCGTCGAATTTGAAGTGAACCGGCAGACCTGGACGCAGAAGGTCCAGTGAGATTCGCCGGCGCTCGCCCGAGTGATGTTCAGCGAGCGACGGAGGGGAGCGATTGAGATTTGGGGGTGTGAGTATTGTCCACAAACGAGATTGCGGCATGATGAAAGGCGTTTTTCCTGAAATTGCTTTGGTGATGTTTGGTTCTCGTGAATCCGCTATCCGCTGCTCTGTTTGGTTTATTTTGAAGGCGAAAGGTTGTTGAATGGCCGAGGAATCATTCAAAGTGAGTCTCCCGGGAAGCCTTTACCGGAAAAACAATCGCTGGTGGTGGAAAGTGAAACTTCCCGGCGAGAGTCGAATCAAGGCCAGGGGGCTCAAGGCGAAGGGCGCGCAGTTTGCGACGACGGAATTGGAGGAAGCTGAGGAGTTGGCGCGTGGGATGTGGGAGTCGGCGGTACGCAGCGAAGTCGAGGGCCGAGCGAAGGCGCGTGAGAAGGCCAAGTACTTGGCCGAGGAGGTAGCCGCCGTCAAGGCCGAGGCCGCCGAGACCGTAGCGAGGCTGAAAAGCGGCATTATGGATACGGTGGCCAATGCGAAGGCCCAGTACGAAGCCAAGCTTCGGCAGTGCAATGAGATGGTTGCGCAGGCCGACGAGCGGGTCCGGGCCGAGGCTGAGAAGAGGGCCGCCATCGAAGCGAAGTGCGAAGACGAAGTGCGGCAATACAAAGAGGCCCTTGCACAAGCTCAGGAACTGGCGAAGGCGGAGGCCGAAGCGCGGATCCAGGCGGAGGCGAAGTTGCAGGAGGTAGTTGGCGGTATGAAGAGAACAGGTCAATGCGAGTGTTGCGGCAAGGATGATGTTCCCGATGAGGAGCTAACCACGATTGACTCCGGACAAAGGCTGTGTCCGGATTGCCTCGCTATGCTGAGGGGGTGAGGCTTTTGGCGATTGGGCGCGGTGCGATCAGCTCCAGTCAGCGGGATTGGCGCTGCAGAGGTTCTGCATTCTTGTGGCGTCCTGACATTTGGCGAGGGCTTGATCCGGACTTATGTATCCGTCAGATAGCATTTGGCCGATGCTTTGATCGAGGCTTTGCATACCAAATCGCTGGCCGGTCTCGATGATGTTCGGTATCTCGCAGACTCTGCTGTCTCTGATGCAGTTTCGCACGGCGGAGTTGCAGATCATGATTTCTATTGCCGGGATCATTCCAGGCTGATCGGCGCGCTGCAGTAGTGTCTGAGAGACTACTGCCTGGAGTGTATTGGCGAGCATCGTGCGTATTTGGGTCTGCTGATTTGCAGGGTAAATATCGATGATTCGCTCGACAGTTCGAGAGGCGTTGACGGTGTGCAGGGTTGAGAAGACAAGGTGTCCGGTTTCGGCGGCTGTTATGGTGGCGCTGGTGGTTTCGAGGTCCCGCATCTCTCCGACGAGGATAACGTCGGGGTCCTGGCGAAGCGCGTGCCTCAGGCCCGATGCGAAGCTCGGGCAGTCAGTGCCTATTTCTCGCTGTTCAATAATGCTCGCATTGCTGGTGAAATCGTACTCTATCGGGTCTTCAATAGTGATTATGTGCTTTGACTGGTTTCTGTTGATTTCCTCGACAATCGAGGCCAGTGTGGTGCTCTTGCCCGAACCTGTAGGCCCTGTAACCAGCACGAGTCCTCGCGGCAAATAGGCCAGGTCGCGCACCATCGGCGGCAGGCCCAGGCTTTCGATGTCGGGGATTGTCGATTTGATCAATCTCATCGCCAGCGCCAGCGAGCCCTTTTGATAATGCGCATTGACGCGGAATCGTATGCCGTCTTCGCCGGTTATTGAGAAATCGGCATCCCTATTCTTGTTGAACGAATTCATCTGCTCGTCGTCCAGCATCGAGGCAATCATTTGCTGGGCATGATCGGCTTCAACGTCTCCGAAGTTCTTGAGCATTATCAGCTCGGCATCGATTCTTATTATCGGAGGCATTCCGACAATGATCAGGATATCGGAAGCCTTTTGCTCTATTGCCTGGCTCAGTATCGTTTTCAAGTCCATCTTCACTATCCCTCATTTGCCTGGAATCCGGGCCTAAAACCCAAGCCCATGCTTATCTAATCGTCTCGAAGAAGGTCTCGCTTAATCTATCTCGGAAGGAATATCGCCGCATCTTATGCCCCGGTCGAAGGGGCCGGAACGAGGAATGGAATGGGCCATGTCTCTATTTGTTCAGAGTCTGCCTGCAATGCCGGCGGACAAAAACAGTTGAAGGTGACAGGCGGATTTGGGTATTATGGGCCTCGTATGGCTTGGGTATTTACGTCAAAATCCACCACTACGAGATTTTGAGTTATAGATACCGTAGTTAATCTCTTCGAGTATACGGCAAAGGAGTTTTTGTGGACAAAAACGATGACCATATCGGGCAAGGGGACGAGGATTCCACTCGGACCCTGCATTCCATCAAGCCCATGTATGAGCTGGGCAGCACCATCGGATGCTACAAGCTGCTGAGCGTGCTCGGAGAAGGCGGCTTCGGGATGGTCTATTTAGCCGAGCAGCAGCATCCCATAAAGCGGCTGGTGGCCCTCAAAGTGATCAAGCCGGGGATGGACACCAAGCAGGTGATTGCCCGCTTTGAGACGGAGCGGCAGGCCCTGGCGATGCTGGATCACCCGCACATCGCCCGTGTTTTCGATGCGGGAGCGACGGAAGCGGGCCGGCCTTACTTCGCGATGGAATACGTCAAGGGTATCCCCATCACCGAGTACTGCGACAAGTACAAGCTGTGCACGCAAGAGCGATTGCGGCTGTTCATTCCTCTGTGTCAGGCCATCCAGCACGCGCACAACAAGGGCATCATTCACCGGGACATCAAGCCGTCCAACGCGCTGGTGATGCTGCACGATGAGAAGCCCATTCCCAAGATCATCGACTTTGGCGTGGCCAAGGCCCTCAATCAGCGTCTGACCGAGAGGACACTGTTCACCGAGCAGGGCCAATTCATCGGGACACCGGAGTATATGAGTCCGGAGCAGGCAGAACTCACCGGCCTTGATGTTGATACCCGCACCGACATCTACTCGCTCGGAGTACTGCTCTATGAGCTATTGACCGGCTGTACGCCCTTTGATTCAGAGGACTTGCGCAGCAAGGGCTACGGCGAGATGCAGCGGATTATCTGCGAGCAGGACCCGGTCAAGCCATCGAGGAAGCTGACCACACTGGGCGGCCGGTTAGAGGATATCACCAAGCGTCGCAGCGCCACGGCCGACCAACTGCTAAAGTCAGTGCGAGGCGACCTGGACTGGATTGTGATGAAATGCCTGGACAAGGACCGGACGCGTCGATATGAGACAGCGAACGGCCTAGCGATGGATATTGAGCGTCATCTAAACAGCGAGTCCGTCATGGCCCGCCCGCCGAGCAAGCTCTACCGCTTCCAGAAGCTGGTGCGGCGAAACAAGGCGGCCTTTGCCGCAGTCACAGTCGTAGCAGCGGCCCTTGCCTTGGCTGCCGCAGGCTGGTGGCTGGTTAGCCAGCGCGGGGCGAGGGACCAGATAACTTCGCTGGCCGTCAAGCCGCTGGATGACTTCTCCGGCGACCCCAATCAGGCTTACTTGAGCGACGGCATGACGGAGGCGCTTTGCTCGGCCCTCGGAAACATCAGCGGTCTGCGCGTGCCGGGTCGCGCGTCCGTAATGCGATACAAAGGCGGGCAGAAGTCTATACGTGAGATGGGCCAGGAGTTGAACGTGGACGCGATTGTCGAAGGCTCGGTGCAGCGCGCCGGCAACCGCATGTTAATCACCGTGCAACTGGTCGAGGTTGCGACGGACCGGCATCTGTGGTCCACGAGTTTCGAGCGTGATCTGGGTGAGTTCTTCAAGGTGCAGAGCGAGGTGGCGTTGGCGATCGCCGCCGGGGTGCAGGTGCGTCTGACGCCGGAGGACCAGGCCCGCCTGGCGCGGGCCAGGCGCATCGACCCACGCGTGGCTGAAGCCTGCCTGCTGGGTGCACACCACTGGTCGAAGTTCACCGAGGCCGGATTAACCAACGCGTTCCGGTACTTTCGCCAAGCGATCGCCATTGACCCGACCTATGCCCCGGCCCACTCGGGTTTGTCTGCCTGTTACGGCGTGGCCACAGGTTGGCTTTATGCACCTGCCGAAAGCGTCCCGCCGGCGAAAGCGGAGGCGCAAAAGGCCATTGACCTGGACCCCACCTTCGCCGAGGGCTACGGCGCACGGGGGATGCTCCGGTTCTTCGACGATTGGGACTGGCGCGGAGCCGAGAGCGACCTCCGGCGTGCTATAGAGTTGAACCCTAATGGTTCCGGCAACCTCGATTGTTACGCCGGCCTCCTTTGCGCCCTGGGCCGGATCGAGGAGGCCTTGGCTGAGCAAAGAAAGTCCCTGGCGCTTGACCCGGTCTCTGTGGCGGCCAACCACGGACTGGGCATCGTTCACTACTACGCCCGCCGGTTCGATGACGCCATTGCCCAG
>DATEBC010000498.1:0-4270 GCA_035288065.1 Sedimentisphaerales bacterium
CCTATTCGTGTAAACCCTTTATCCCTCTGCACTCTTTCTTGAATAGTCTTGAGAGGTGTCTTGCCTGTAAAGTCCCGGTATTTAGAGAATTCTTTGTAGATATGTTGCAAAGAAGCAAAGTATCCATTATGCAACATAATCTGTTCAATCGCTTGGCTGAACGTAATTGAGGAATTCGCCATTAGTAAGCCTAACTAAATCTTTGCTGCATTGGTTAATTTATACTCAACAACCTCGAGCTGGCTGTTATCGCCATCGCTTACTTTCTCTTCGCTTTCTACGTCGAAAAGGGAGGCGACTAATCTCGATTCTAAGTCCCTTTTTGACAAAGAGGAGGTTGCCTCAGCCACGATTGTGATTCTATAATTTTGCATATTTCTATTACCTCGATCTTTAAGTAGTATGGTTCTGTAGAGTATACATCAGAACAACCTCACCAAAAAGGAAATATCCTGTTTTGTGTATCGTTTGAGCATTTGATTTTGATTAGGTATTTGTGGGATGAAGTTTCCCCAATAACCTGCCGTGTGTACTCCAGTACTATCTCGCCGGTCCATCATCCACAAGCTGTCGGTTTTAATATCTTCGTATTCTTGCCAGAGGTTTAAGTTTATGTCATTTATTTGGCTTGTTCTGACTTCGCTAATTGCTTTCTCAAATCGGTCAATGTAATACTTCGCTCTATCTATGGTTTGAGACTCCGCAATTTGGTTCAATTGGTCAAAGATATATTTTTGACTAATTGTTATACTCCCACCATTAGAATCGATATTCATAACCCCAACTTCATCGCTCTTAACACTTTGTAGGTTTTTTTCGAGACAGATAAGAGAGTGTTTTAGCGAAGTTAAAGAGTCTTCGTGCTTTAAGTTTTCCATAAGCTCCAGAATTTTAGCTTTGTTTATAAAAACGGGCTTGTCAACAGCAATAAAATGAGAATTATCAAACAGATTTAGCTTGCGTATTATTTCTTTTGTTGACACCTGAGTTCTCCACTTACCATAACCGACCTTTCCCATATTAATTAGTCCGCCAGAGGCGGATTAAGCGCTTTGCTATACAACCAAGCCTTCCAATTCTACAACATTATCAAAATCTTACTCGAATTGCCTTTTGTTTTTTCAATAATTCCTATCCGCCGCCTTAAACAGTGGCTTCGTGGTGAAATCAGTGTTTTGCCTTTTTTGCGATTATTCGCCTAACTGCCCCATTTCCGCCGTTGGCGGACTCAGGGCAAGCTTAAAACAAACGACTTATGCTACTCTGCGAAGTAGCGACTTCGCTACGAAGCACGAGCCAGCCATCTCGCCCGCTTACAACGCCACGATGTAAAGCCGCAATGCCTCTATGTAAGCTAACAATGCCTTGATGTAAGGCCGCAATAGGTAGTTGGCCGCATAAAATCCCCTGCTGGCACGGCCCCAAACACCTCGAGTCCGCAGGGCTTGAGCGCGGCCGTCTTACGATATTCCTATCCCTTCCCGGCTTTGAGAGCATTGAGCTTTTTGGCAAGCCGCGATTTTTTCCGCGAAGCGGTCTTCTTATGCATCGTACTGGTCGCAGCCGTCTTATCCAGCTTCTTGGTCAGCAGGCGAAGCTGCTCCGTCGCCGTCTGGACGTCGCCCTTTTCCAGGGTCTCCTCAAAATGTTTTACCTGCGTCTTAACCTGGCTCTTACGCGCCCGGTTGGTAGTACGCCGCTTGGCGTCTTGTCTGATTCGCTTCTTCGCTGATAACGAATGTGCCACTGTAATCTCCTGAAACTTCGATTCTATTGAACTTTGAATAGCAAGGTGAATATTCTCAGTAAGATGGCCGCACCCGCCTCGGTGGGTCATTCCGGCCTTGAGCCGGAATCCGCGAGCCCAAACTGGATTCCCGCCTGCGCGGGAATGACATAAAGGGCGCGGGAATGACAATTTCAAAGCCGCACTGTTCATTTAACCGTTCAAACATCAATAATTACCTGAAAAACGTTACTCTAACTATCCGGTGTCTTCCTAAGCTTATCGACGCGTCGGCTGACGTCCTTGTAGGAAAAATCGGCTTGCGCAATCCTACGATATATGTCCAGGGCCGTTTCGGCATCGCCCTTCTCTTCGTGCGCCCGTGCAAGGTTGTATCGCAATTCCTTGCCCGTGCCATCGTCCTTTATCTGGTACGCCTCGATCGCCCTGTTAAGGACGTCTATTGCGTCGGCGAACCACCCCTTCAGAAAGAAGCACACGCCGATTTGATTCATAGACCCGATCTTCCTGCGAGGGTCCTTCTGCGCCTCCTGAAAGAGCGGTATCGCCTCATCGTATCTCTTGCTGCGAACCAGCCGAACCGCATACTCGTATTTCGCCTTCAAATCCGTCGGATAGTTCACCATACAAAGGTGGTAGTGTTCCAGTTCGGTCTTGTCCAAGTAAGCCGTTAATTGCCCGAGGACGGTCCCGGCCTTTTCATTATTGGGGTCGGTCTCGACAATATTCCTGGCCTGCCTGATCTTTCTCCTAAGCTGTTTTATCCTCAGCAGCCCGGCACGCTGACTGAAGCTGAAATCGCTCCTGGCCTTATAAGCGTTCTCAAGCAGGCCAATAGCCTCATTCTCCGCCTCATTCGTCCCCATATCGGAAAGCGCCTCGGCCAGATCGTATATGTTCTTCGGTATATCCGGGTTCGCGGCGAGCCTGGTGCGAGCATCGTTCAGGGTCTTGAGCCGGTAGTCAACCGTCTTGATGACTCCGGCCTGCGCGTGGAGCTTCTCCTGCTCCTCGCGGTTCTTGATGGAACCCCTGAAGTCCGCAGCCGTGTCGTACTGCCCCCTGGCCATAGTAAGCTCAGCCGAAAGGTTCTTGAATTCATCGGCCAGATCCTTATCGTCGGGCCTGAGAACCGAAGCCCTCTGGCAAGCCACCAGGGCCTTATCGAATTGCTCGAGCCGACGGTACGTGTCCTTCAAAAGGATATAGGTCAAAGCCGAAGGTTTGGCCGCAGCGTTGTTGGTCTGGAAGATAAGATTAGCCAGCCACCCTGCGGTTCTTCTATATTCTCCCGCCACCGCAGCCCTGAGCATTTCCTCAGCATACGGCATATGCTCGGGGTCTCTGGCAAAGAGATATTCCGCATTCAGCATCCGCTCAATGGGCGTTTTCCCCCCGTGGCGCTTCATTTTATCCATCATTGAGGGCTTCTTGCCGCCCTCGCCCTGCCGCTTCAAAGCCAATTCGCAGAGGGGCAAATGCCCTTCCTCGAGCGCATCAGGCGCGTACCTCAGCCCGTCGAGGTACATACCAATGGCATAATCAAAATTCTTTCGCTCGGCGAACTGGCGGGCCCTTTCAAAAAAGGCCTTTGCCTTGTCCAATTCTTGCCCGTTGCCTGCTTCCGTCATACTTCTCCAACCGAATCGGCTGTCAAGTCTATGTACATAGTGCAACCTGATAATACTAATGTTTCAAGGAAATTTGTCAACAATAATGTAATTCCCCCATCATTCCTCAACGATTGTGGCGGAATTTTGGAGGGGGATTCTCCGCCTGTTAGTCAGCCCTCAAATTACCCTCCGTAAGTTGCATACCTCACCCTTCGCCACGCAAATACTGTGATAAATAAGGATGGGTCAGGGCCTTGTCCCAACTCTTATACCCCCGCATCGTCTTGGCGCGGATCTTCGCGGATCTTATAGATCAGCCCAATTATTCCGTCAGTCACATTATTCGTCGGCGAAAAAGGGCTTAGGGCCACAGTCCGCCCCGATCCGGGATGGTAAGCCAAGTCCCCTAATTGCGGTCTTGCCTGTCTTTGGCATATCCGCTATAATCCATTTTTTGCGTACCCTGTTTTGCAGAGACAGCATATATGACCGAACCAGTTGCACGACAAGTAGAATTGCTCAAGCGCGGCACGGTCGAGGTCTTTACCGAAGCCGAGCTGGCCCAGAAGCTCGCCGACGCCGCGAAGAAAGGCCGACAACTTCGCATCAAGCTGGGCCTGGACCCGACCAGCCCGGATATTCACCTCGGCCACACCGTCGTGCTGCGGAAGATGCGCCAGTTCCAGGACTTGGGGCACAAAGCCGTCCTCATCATCGGCGACTACACCGCCCGCATCGGCGACCCGACCGGACAAAACGCCACCCGCCCCATCCTATCTGCCGAGGAGATTGAGCAGAATGCAAAGACGTACTTCGAGCAGGCCGGAAAAATCCTCGACACGTCACAGGAGAAGCTCGAAATCAGGTACAACAGCGAATGGCTCGCCAGGCTGACCCTCATAGAGCTGAT
>DATEBC010000499.1:0-4252 GCA_035288065.1 Sedimentisphaerales bacterium
CGCGACCACGGCCTGACGCATTGGGGCCTTATCGCATGGGGAACTCTTGAGATAGTCTTACTACCTCGTCGTTGACGTTTGTCTTGAGGGAGTCATCCAGGCCGTATTCGGTATCGCTGGCCGCCTCGATGCCTCTAAGGACAGTATCAATCAGCCCGGCTATGGCGTCCATTTGCTCATGGCCCATTCCGTTTTTTGTAACGATTGGCGTGCCCAATCTCAGGCCGCTGGTGACGGATGCCGGTTTGGCGTCGTATGGCAGGCGGTTCATATTGACAATCAGGCCGCACTGCTCCAGCGCCTTCTGCGCGACCAGGCCGGTCAGGCCGGGACGCAAATTGGCGACGTTGATCAGGACCATGTGATTATCCGTCCCGCCGGTGAGCATGTCGTAGCCTAAATCCGCCAGCGCGGCGGCCAGTCTTTGGGCGTTGCTGATAATCTTGAACTGCCGGGCCCGGTACTGCTCGCCGAGCGTCTCCTTGAAGAACACCGCCTTGGCCGCCACGTTGTTCAAGTAGGGCGTGCCCTGCACTCCCGGAAAGGTCGTCTTGTCGATATGCTCTGCCAGCGTCACCTGCCTTTCTCCCACTCGAATCTTGCTCTCGAAGTCTTTACCCATCAGTATCAATCCGCCGCGAGGGCCGCCGGGCTTGTACGTGCTCGTCGTGGTGAAATGAGCGTGGTCTATCGACGAAGGATGAGCCCCGGCTGCGACCAGCCCGGCAATATGCGAGATATCGGCCAGCAGATACGCCCCAACCTCGTCGGCGATGACGCGGAACAGGGCAAAATCTATCGTCCGCGAGTATGCGCTGGCGCCGCATATAATCAGCTTGGGTTTGAACTCAACAGCCTTGCGGCGAATAGCATCGTAATCGAGCAGGAACGTGGCTCTATCGACGTAGTAGTTCTCCACGTCGAAGAACTTGCCTGTGAAGGAAACGCTTGCCCCGTGCGAGAGATGCCCGCCTTGGTCGAGCCCGAGGCTCAGTATCTTCTCGCCCCTCTGAAGAATTGCCGTAATAACTATATGGTTGGCCGCCGTCCCGGAATGGGGCTGGACGTTTGCATATTTCGCGCCGAAGGCGCCTTTTGCCCGGCTGATGGCCAGAAGCTCGATATCATCGACAACGGCGCAGCCGCCGTGATAGCGCGCCCCTGCAAATCCTTCAGTGGTCTTATTTTGAACAATCGAGCCGAGAGCGGCCAGGACGGCCCGCGAGCATTGATTCTCCGCCGCGATGAGCTGTATTGTGTTTTGCAGCCGCTCATACTCCGCCCTGAGCAAGTCGTAAATGTGCGGGTCAGATTCGCGTAGCGCATCCAATACGCCTTTGTGATATTCCTCGCACCCAACGAAGCGGCCGGTTTCTTGCTCCATAAGTCCCCCGATCTTTTTGTCTGCCTCTCGCAGGGCGCCAATCTTGCCCTGCTTAGACCCTTCAGAGCTGTGCTTGTCAGACAACATCCCTGTACGTTCAAATCCTTTTCTTACGTTGTACCGCGTTTCATAAATCCCGCTGCTTCGCCGTAATGAGATTGCTTCGTCGTCCCCAGTCCGCCTTTGGCGGACTCGCAATGACAAGCTGATGCTTCCAGGTGTCATTGCGAGGCCCTAAGGGCCGTGGCAATCTCATAGTCGCAATACTTGTGAAACACGGTAGTACCTCATAACATTTGAATTTGTGGCCTGTCATTCCCGCGAAAGCGGGAATCCACATTCTAAAGAAATGGATTCCGCATCAAGTGCGGAATGACAACTCATAGATTCGATTGTTACAGAGTAGTAGTAGCAACAATCCTTATTTCTCGTACGTGTTTAGCGGTGTGAAATACCCTCGTGGCACGGCCATCTTGGCCGTGGTCGCACGGGCTTCAAGCCCGTGCTTTGCCACGAATGCCGGAAAACCAGTTGTCCGGCTAATCACGCACTATTTGTCCGGTCTCATACCTTCTACTTCGGCAGTTCGTACCTTTCTTCGTACTACAACCCGTCAACTTCTTGTTTTTTGTGCACGTTTTTTATAGGTGCCGTAACTAACATCCTGAGGTTGATGCAGTTATAATGATTTTGCTTTGCCGATACTTGCCAATGAGTTTGCCGCTTTGGGCCACAGGCATGGCGCGGCCACAGGCCTTGGAAGAATATGCCGGTGGCCTTAAAGCGATAAACTCCAAGCGCGCCCGAGGGTGCGCATCATAATCGCTAAACCAACTATTCTGTATGAGAGGCAGTTATTCTTATGGTATAGTCATTCTTGGCTGCGGCTGAGCCAAGCAAAGCCGCGCCAAGAATTCTCAGACGGCGCCGGCTTAGCTGAAAAAATTCCTGATTACGTCGTTCAGCGTTATATATACGAAAAGCACCAGCACAAATGCCAGCCCGATGCGAACAATAATCCCTTGTGTCCGCTCGCTTACCGCGGAGCCTTTGATCTTCTCAACCGCCAAGAATACCGCCAAACCCCCGTCTAAGGGGGGCAGAGGAAGAAAGTTGAAGACAGCAATGGCGGCATTTATCAGCCCGATGAGGAAGAGGTATTCAATCCACATCTTGTCCGCCACGGTATGGTAGCTGGCCGCGAGGATGCCCACCGGCCCCATCAGGCTCTTGGGACTAACGGCCCCCGCAATCAACCGCCTGATCGTCAGATAGGTCTGTGCAATCATCGAAACGGTCTTCCTGCTGCCCATCATGATCGCATCCAGCGGATCCTTGGCTTTATAAAGGTCTCTGCGCTGCTTGAACGGCACAAGCTCGGCAAAGCCGGAATTCACCGTCATTGCGTTCCGGTCTGTAGCCACGGTCAACGCAACGGCGCCGGCGGATTCCTCATTATTGAGGCGATAGCCGATAGTGATATGCTCGCCGGGATACTTCCGTATCTCTCGCACAACGTCATAGAAGCTCGAAACAGGCTCGCCATCGACGGCCGTTATCACAGCCCCGCGAGGAATATCGAGCTTTGCAGCGCCCTGGCCGGCCGCTATAGTCTTGGCGACAACCGCATGGTCCGCGTCGAGAGCAAGCCCGATCCCGATAGCAACGTCGTTCGTGTCCGCTCTGCGGACAGGACGGACGGGGACCGTTACGACATTCTCGGTTCCGCCAACCTCGCAGCGCAGCACCTTTACGAGCAGTTCTGAGTCCTCGTGCTGCTCGGTGGTTCGTCGCATCTCATTGTAGCTCGGATTCTGCATCTCACCGACTGCGAGGATAATATCACCGACCTTCAAATCCGACCGTATAGTCTGGGGTTTCGGCCCCCCGCCCATCAGACCGAGGAATCTATCAAGGATTCGTCGCGGGAGGCTCCGTTCGGGGCCTTTGCGCACCAATTCATTGACGCTTGTTACCTTCAATCGAGGCGCCATCGAGTAGATATGGTGAAGTCCGGTCTCATCCTTGTCCGCCGCATTATCCCCGACCGACCAGGCAAGCGCCGGCTCCACCTCGACCAGTTCGGTCTTCTTGTCTTTGCTCGTGCGCTCGATCGAGAGCTTCACCGTCGGGGCAAAAGTGCTTTGAAGAATTGGCTCAAATTCCCAGTACTGCTCGACTTCCCGTCCGTCGATTGACTTGATAACATCCCCGGGGGCCAGACCTGTCTTTGCCTTCAACTCTTTGACCTGGTTGGCATCGGCGAATTTGTCTATTTCGAGGCTGTCCGGCAGCCGAATCCCGAACGTCTTGAGCGACTGGCCGGGCTGCTTTCTCGACGCAAGTTCAAAATCAATCACCTCTCCGCCTCGATCAATCTTCATCTTGACCTTTTCGCCGTCTTTGGATAGGGCCGCTGCAAGCATCACGTCCGTCATATCAATATTCTTGCTCTTGCCCTCTATCTCGATGATCCGGTCGGCAATTTGCAGGCTGGCATGTTCGGCAGGCGAATTGGGCTCGATTCCCCCGACAACCGCCGGTGGTTGTTTTATCCCAATCAGGAATACGGCCACAAAAATTATGGCCGCAAGAATTACATTGCATACCACTCCTGCAGCAACAACGGCCATCCGCGCCGATACCGGCTTATTGGCGAAGGAGCGAGGGTCGTCCGTGGCCTTCACGTTGCCGGTATCATCCTGCCCCAGCATCTTGACGAAACCGCCCACGGGAATCAGGCCGATGCAATACTCGGTATCCCAGGCCCGGCCCTTGCCGCCGACGGTCAGGCTCAGCAGGCTGTCATCGGCCTTGTCGGCCTCATCCCCCCTTGGGCCGGGCTTGTCCTGCTCGTCTTCGCCGGCG
>DATEBC010000500.1:0-7792 GCA_035288065.1 Sedimentisphaerales bacterium
AAAAGCGGCATCTCCAATATCGAAGCCTTCGACGCGAGCCAGTACCCCGTCAGGTTCGGTGGGGAGATAAAGGACTTCGATGTAACCAGGTACCTCGACCAGCGGGAGGGCAAGCGAATGGACCGCTTCACCCAGTTCGCCGTCGCCGCCGCCATACAAGCCGTCGAGGATAGCCGGCTGGATATGTCAAAGGAAGACCCCTATCGCGCCGGGTCAATCGTCGGCAGCGGAATCGGGGGGATTAAAGAAATAGAGGAGCAGCACATAAAGCTCCTCAGCAGGACCCCGCCCAAAGTATCCCCCTTTTGCGTGCCCAGACTAATGGGCAACGCCGCCAGCGGGAATATCGCAATTCGCTTCGGCCTCCAGGGGCCCAATATAGGGATCGTTAGCGCATGCGCATCAGGCAATCACGCTATCGGCGAGGCATTCTGCAATATCCTCGCCGGACGAACCGACGTTATGGTGACAGGCGGCACCGAAGCTGCCCTTACACATATCGGCCTGGCGTCATTCTGCTCGGCAAAGTCGCTCAGCCTGCGAAACGAGGACCCCCAGGCCGCTTCCAGGCCCTTCGACAAGGATAGAGACGGCTTCGTACTCGCAGAAGGAGCTGCAATGCTCGTCCTCGAAGAGCTCTCTCATGCAAGAAAACGCCGCGCTAATATATACGCGGAACTCTTAGGCTACGGCGCCACCGACGATGCCTACCATATAACCGCCCCACTGCCCGACGGCGCAGGGGCGGCAAAGGCGATGCAACTGGCCCTCGAAGACGGCCAAATCCTCCCCGAACAAGTTGATTACATCAATGCACATGGAACCGGAACCGTCCTCAACGACGTCGCAGAGAGTATCGCTATCAGGACCCTCTTCCGCGACCACGCGTACAAACTCGCCGTAAGCTCCACGAAGAGCTGCCTCGGCCATTCCCTTGGCGCAACCGGAGCCATTGAGTTGATAGTCTGCGTAAAGGCAATCAATAAATCTCTAATTCCCCCCACAATAAACCTCGAAAATCAGGACCCCGAGTGCGGCCTGAAAATGAACTACGTCCCCATCAAAGCCCAGGAAAGAAAAGTCAGAGTCGCAATAAGCAACTCCTTAGGCTTCGGCGGACACAACGCCTGCCTCGCTGTAGGCGCACTCAAAGACTAACCAACCATCGAGTTACTGTGCCCTGCGGTATTTCGCACGGCTGATACTATGGACCAAAACCAGATAGACAACCTGAGGGCCTGGTTTCAGAAGTATGTGGCTGGGTTTTATGGCGACGATGAGTCGCTCAACGCCGACTTAAAGCTCAAGGAGGACCACACTGCCCGGACCTGCCAAGAGATGCTGTATCTGGCCGACGAGCTGGGCCTTTGTGATAGCGACAGGCGGATCGCTGAGACGGTAGCCCTCTTCCACGACGTCGGCAGATTCGAGCAGTTCACCAAGTACAGGACCTACGACGACACCAAGAGCGTAGGCCACGCCGTGCTCGGCGTCCAAATCCTCCAGCGCGAAAAGGTCTTCGATTCGCTCGGCCCCGAACTGCGGCAGTTGATCCTAAAGGCTATCGAATGTCACGGTGTGCGTATTCTCCCCGACGACCTGGCCGACCCGTGCCTCATGTTCGCAAAAATGATACGCGATGCCGACAAGCTCGATATTTACTACGCAGTCACTCGCGGCTACAGCGAATTCAAGGACAACCCGTCCGGCTTCAGCCTCGCCCTCGGCCTGCCCGATAAGCCGTACTGCACCGACAAAGTCGTCGAACAGGTCCTGAACGGCGGTTCTATCGACTACAGCGAGATGGAAACTCTGAACGACCTGAAGCTTATCCAGGCCGGCTGGGTCCACGACATCAACTTCACCGCAACCCTGAAACGCATAAAAGAACGAAAATTCCTCGAAATGCTGACCGACCTCCTCCCCGACACACCAAGAATCCAACAAGTCAAAAAGAAGATACTGGCTTACGTCAACGAAAGAATAGCACGCGAGGAGTAGAGCGTCGCGTTTTTTGCATTGATTTCTCAAAGCCACAGGCCCAAGTCCCGCAAGGGACGCCTTGCGGCGGGCCAGGGAGAGCACAGGCCTAAGCACACAGGGAGTTAAGTGTTTGTTATCAGAGGAATTACGATATTTGCCGTGATTTTGCGCGGTTTTCCGGGAATTACAATGTGTGAACTTCAGGAAAGCACATAATCCTTTTAGCAACAAGATATTAGGGAGCGTTTCCGCAAGACGCCCGTGGAATCCGTGGTGGAGTCCGTTAGGCCGATTTGCCCGTCTATTATGCCAGCCATTGTTATTCATAGGATCCATGGACTTGCCTTTCGGCGTGAGAATCTGGAGCGGTTCTGACCGGTGGACTTGCGGCAGGGGTGCGTTTCTCCAAAGGCGGCAGTACGGCTGCGAGCGCGTATTGGGTTTGATCCGGCTTCGCCATAGGCTCCGCCGCGACAAGTCCGGGTTCGCCGTAGGCTTTGCCGCGACAGGTCGGGTTTGATTGGGTTTGTTTTTTTGTGTGGGGCGGGGGTGGTTTTTGCTTGTAATTCTTTGCGGTTGCAAGGGTTGCGGTTGTTTTTTGGTTTGGGGGAATTGGGTTTGTTTTGCGCAATTCGTATGTTGTATGTCGCATGTCGGATTTCGTCTTGTTGGGGGGGGAATTTGGGGTGATGCGTCGTCGTGCCGACGACGGCTAAACGGGGGTGCGGCGGATGCTTGATTCTCCGGCGATTCTTGGGGAGAACCCCCGGTGAACCCGGGGGCTAAACGGCAGTGTTCGGGTTCGAGATTTGGGTCTGAAGGTTCGAGGTTTCTGAGGAGGTGGAGTCTTTGGAGTTCGAGTATTGTTTTGTATAGGCTGTGCTCAATTCTTCTTTCGTACATTAGGAGGCGGTCGAGGACCCTTTCGTTTGAGAAGTCCTTTAGGGCTATTCGGCCGAGGGTTAGGTCGGGGTTAAAGTCGGTCGGTTCGGGCTGTGGGAGGGCTAAACCTTTTAGGCCGAAGGATTTGGCGAGGTTGGCTAATGGGTTGGTTGTGTTTTTTTCGTTCATTGCGTCGAATGTCTGGTTTTGGATTAGGTCGGCTCGTTTTAGACGCCATGAGAGGCTTACGATGCGGTCTGTCAGCATAGATTCCATTGGGGTTTGGGGGGCGAGTTCGTCGAGGAGGGCATCTCGGTGGAGGTCGAAATCTGCCTGGCTTTCAGTGGTGATTACGTCGTGGCGGGCGGACAGGCCGTGCTTTAGGGCGTTTTGCGAGACGACGGCCTTGCCGTGAGGGGATTTGGGGCCGGTGGATTTTTGGGCGTTTAGGCAGTTTGCGAGGATTCTGGCTTGTGTAGTCATGATTTGAGGCTCCCTTTTAATTGACGGATTTCTTTGACACGGATTAACACAGATTAGCACTGTTTTTGATATATTTGGATTTCTGCTCCGCCGAGGGCGGGTCTGCGATATTGATAATTGATTGTTAATTATTCAGTTTCAAGTACCTTCTATTAGTTAGGTAGGTATTATATCATATCCGGAGTTGGATGTCAAGTGAATTTTGGCCACAGAGGGGCACAGAGGCCACAGAGAAGAAAATGGAAAGGCAGGGAGAAAGGATTAACCACGAAATTTCACGAAGAAGCACGAAGAATAGAGAGAAAGAAGAGGAGATCGGGGGATCAGGGAAGGAGGAGATCAGGATTCAAGGAGAAACAAAGAAAATGCACCGTGCACCTCTAATTGGTCCCCTCAAAGCCACGGAGACACGTAAGAAAAAGATAAAATTAGCCACAGAGATCACCGAGGGCACAGAGAAAAAAGGATATCACGGAAACAGGAGATTGGGGTTGAAGGAGAGAGACAGAAAATGCAGCGTACACGTTTTATTGTCCCACTCAAAGCCACAAAGGCAGTAAGGCACTAAAAATGAGGCCACTTATCCGCATACAACGCAGCCAATTGCATCTTGCAAGGCGTTCAGTATAATGAGGTGGAACATAGGAATTGAGGGCGATACACAAAGGAGAAATTATGATAACCGAACCAACTGTATTTGTCTTAGGGGCCGGGGCGAGCAGGCCTTACAGGTATCCGACGGGTGCGGAATTGCGAGACGAGATACTTAAGAACTTTAGGGGCGAGTTCTCTGTGGGATTCTCAGATCAGAATGCGTTTATTGACAAATGGGAGGTACCGGTTGACGTTGCGCAAGAGGAGGCGGCGAAGTTTGTAAAAAGATTCGACAAATCGAACATGTCCATAGACATATTTCTGACCAGACATCAGGGGAATGTCTGGATCAGTCGCATGGGGAAGCTCACAATTATCCTTAGAATACTCGCCGCAGAACGGAGTCACGAAAAGAACGGAGCGGAGGATGAGCAGCGTGCTTGGTATAAGTTTCTGCTGGAAAAGTTGTTGGACGGGCTAAACGATAAAGATGACTTCATCAAGCGGTTCTCCAACAACAGAGTCACGATTGTCACTTTTAACTACGACAGATCTCTGGACTACGTCCTTTTTGATAGTGTTTTCAACGGCTTTGAGGCGGTAACATCGGACGAGGTGGCAGAACAGATGAGGCACATTCCAATCGTTCACATGCACGGCCAGGTTATGTATTTGCCGTGGCAAAATCCCAGAGCGCCGGCGTTGGAGTATGGTCGTTCAGTGAATGCGGCGGGCGCAATTGGGCAGAATATGATCGAGAACATTAGGATCGCCCAGGACCCATACGAGAATCCCGACCATACAGGACTGGTCAAAGCAATGGCCGAGGCGGAACGTGTGTTCTTTTTAGGGTTTGGCTACGATAATGAAAATCTGAAGAAGTTGGGCCTGTCAGAGATTCGTTCGCACGCAACCATCTATGGCACGGCTTATGGTTTGAGGCGTGAAGAAATCAGACGGGCAAAGAGTCGTATCAGCAGACACCTAATAAGCCATGATGGCGAGCCAGTACCAGGTGTTGAGCTTAGCGGTGAGGAAGATGATTGTATGTTGTTGTTGAGGGATCACCTTCCTTGATGGCGCTTCACAAGTATATGACTATTTCGCATTGCATTCTGCAATGCGCTTGGGAGATTGTTAGCCTTCATGCTGTTCACTTAAAAAACGGCTGGCCGGCTGTGATTCGAATCTGACTTTGCATTTCAAACATTGGACCCCAGCAGCGGGCACTCTGCCACACGCGACGATTCTGCATTTGATCTTGTCCACGTCAAAACATTTTGTGCAAAAGGGCCCGTCGATAGAGTTGCTATCTTCGTCAGCGAGGAAGTAGGCGGATCCTTTGCACACAAACTTACCTTTGAGTTCGAGGGCTTGCTGAAGTTGTGCAATTAACTCATTCTTTTCCTTTATTTGCTCTGTGAGCTCGAACGCATCTGCCTGAAGCGCCATGTAGCTCTGCAGCAATTTGGGATCGTTCACTGCCTCCATAAGCTTTGTCACGGCGCTAAATTTGGCCATTAGGTTTTTTGCATCCATTAGTTTTCCTTTCTCCTGTCGGCGACGGCAAAAAATAAGGATATGGGGCATCACCGCGCAAAGAAAAATGCACCGCACACCCTTCCTTTAATTCACCTGTGCGGATTTATTCTCTTGTTTCAGCAACTTGTCTCAAATGCAGAAATACTTCTTTCAATTCATGCCTAACGGCACTTTCCGGTTCATTGAATAGCAATTCTTGATATTCGTCTATAAAGCGACGCCGGAGCCGATGGAAAAAATGCAGAAAATGGCGTAGGAAACCAATGCAATCTAAAATAGCAATTTCACGCTGTCCAAGTTTTTCATACATGCTTTTTGCATACTCGAAAATGTTTTCATCGATTTCATCTGTGGTTATGAATATGTAATTATCGATTGATTCTCCCTCATTTGCGATTTTTTGAATTGCTCGATCAATGTCCTCTCGCAACACTTTCTTCATTTTCATTTCATAAACAGTTCTCACGTTCTCATCGTTGATCAGGCACACTTCAACATCACCCATACTGCCGGTTTGTTCGTCAGCGGCATTGTGAGAAAGAAGGGGGCGGATTTGTTCTCCAATTGTATTCTTCGCAGCATTATATGCCGCAGCAACGATCAGAACCGGCAATCGACTACAATGTTTGCATGATAAATGCTGCTCAATCACAGTTATTGTCTCTTCTGAAGATAATATTATTTCTGCTGAATGATTCTTCAATTCTTCCAACTTTTGTGACAGGGATTGTTTCTTGCTGTTGCGAATTACAATTAGCCTATGGATAACATCAACCAGTAACTCACCCGCATCAATTTTCCCGTCTTCAACAAAATGCAGAAGCGATATTGCGTCAATATATACCTGCCGAGGACGACCGATGATTTCCAACTCTGTTGAGAGAGGATTAGCAACGTTTCGTAGTGCTGGAGTCAGAAATGCCGTTGTAGAATTGCATGGGAGGTCTTTGTCAGCAATGAAAGGTGATATATACCTTTCATCATATGTGCGACCAGAGAAGCAATCATCACTTCCAATCTCAGTATAGGGTTTTGTTGGATCAATATTCGGTTTATGCACCTTTGCCAACAAGCACGCCATCAATAAGCGAACACCTGCGCGATTACTAACACATTCACAAACATATTCTATTTTTTTAAGAACTTCAGGAGGGGCCTGTATCGGGCTGTAGTCTCGAGAGGTGGCGCATGAAAATAATTCGGACAAAATGTGATCTGGGTCAGGCATTAGATAATCTCTCGGAACAAGGAACCGCTATCGGAAAATCCCTCTGGGTCGTAGTTTGTCCACAACACTTCAACGCGTTTCCCTTTAGTTGCATGGTTGGTTTTTTCAGGCGCCACACACTTGGTCCATTTAGGCTTATGGTACAGTTTGTCCATCAACCCACACTGATAATTTGAAATGGCCACTTTCCCCTTTGCGGCATTGAGTGCATCTGCTAGGTCGCAATGATCTTTATCAGTCATTTCCGTTCCATAAGCGTTATTGTCGCCGCGTGTTTCATGTATATAGGGAGGATCGCAGTAAAATAGAGTATCATGTGAATCATACAACGCAATTACATCAACTGCGGGTCTGTTCTCAAACTGAACCCGCAATAAACGTTCTGCAATCCAGGGAAGATGGTCAACTGCCCCTAACCATCTGCTAACAACACCGCTCATGCCTGCACGGCTGGTATTTCTGCAATTTGCCCAACGCCCGATTGAGGCTTTTTGGGCTAACCCAGTTCTTACTTGTCTTGCTCGAACATAAAATCGTCGAGCGCGTTCCATGTCCGAAAGATCTGGATCCAAATCGCAGGCAAGTGCGAATTCCTCTCGCGAGAAAGGCGTTAGCAATATGGCCTGAATCAGTTCCTCTTTTCTATCTCGTAGTACACGAAAGAAGTTTACTGTTTCTCCGTCTAAATCATTATATGTCTCAATCGGTGATGGGTCACGATTCAACAATACAGCACCAGAACCTGCAAACGGCTCACAGTAATGGTTACAAGAAGGCAATAACGGCAACAACCAATCAAGATGAGAAAACTTTCCACCATACCAACCAAATGCAATTATTTTCTTAGGTTGGCGAAGAGTCCCAATTGGCGAGGGCACTCGTTTACCATTATTTCTTATGTAATTCTTAGTAGTCATTGGCCGTCTATAGTTCACCATCGCTCAGCTTCGTTTTTCACCTTTTTTGCGGTTGTTCAAAGGTTGTTCAAAGAGCGGTTATCGAGTATATCGAGCCTTCGGCCGGTAAACAACCGGTAATTTCAGCACCGCGAGGTTCCTCGGCGGTCTCCGTGATCTTCCT
>DATEBC010000501.1:0-2665 GCA_035288065.1 Sedimentisphaerales bacterium
GTGAAGTACGCGGCCATTAGGTGATAGTCGGGCCACCAAGGCTCGTGGTATGAGAAAGACTGGGGGTGGTCTCTTTTTCTGGCGCCTCGGATTGTGATATATGAGAGGTGCTCGTCGAGGGTGTTCACTCCGAGGACGTAGAGCCAGTCTCCGATTCTTTTCATATCTTCGAATCGCAGGTCCCATCCTCCCGCGCCATAAGCTTCGCAGAGGGTTCGTTTTTTGCCGAGCTGGTTTGCGACGCTGGACAGCTCTTTGACGGCACGGAGGTTTCCGAACTGGGCGTGTGTGTCCTCGCTATATTGATTCATAAGGGTATCGATAGCGGGTCTCTGGTGCCAAGCGTACATTGCCATGTTGTCGCCGCCGTGCCCTGCGTCGGGCCAGCCGTGCTCCCAATAGTGGCCTGTGAATTCGAGATTGTATTTTTCGCAGTATTCGTAGCAGGGCCTGGCCCAGCGGTCGATGAAGAGTTCGAGCAGGAGCTGATAGTAGTTATGGCGGATGCGTTTCCAGTCGCCGATGGGATATGTAAGGCTTGGGAGGTGTTCGAGAAGGTCGTATCCCCAGCGGTTTTGGAAGTCCTGGATGAGGGCGTCTGAGAAGTGCAGTCCTCCGGCGGGTGCGAGGTGCGGCTCGTCTGTGAACCAGCCCGGCAGACGTTTGCCGAATTGGCCGCCGAGCTCGCGGCGATATGCCTCCATGGTTATCTCGATGAATTTTTCCGTCACGCCTGGTTTTAGCAGATCGACGTAGAATTTTCCGCCGAACCATCCGCCTGTGGGGGCCAGGCGGATTGTGGCGACGAGGTAACGAGCGTCAGGGAGGGTTTGGCCTGATTTTAGCTTTTCGGTGACATTCTCGAAGGCGTTGTCGGTGAGGGTATAGACGGCGAGTATGTCGTTGGTCAATTTTGGAGGCTGCTTTGCCTCGGAGAAATGGAGGCCCTTGCCTCTTGATTCGGGCATTGCTTCCGGGACGAGTCCGCCGGCGAAGCCTGATGGGTATGAGTTCTCATCGTAAATCCAGACGTTCATATCGAGCTTCTCGGCTTCGTCGAGTGCGACTTTCCAGAGTCTGAACCATTCTTCGGAGAGGTATGGGGTCATCAGGCCGGGCCGCGGGTGGACGAAGACCTGCATCACTTTTTGGGAAGCGAGGTCTCGCATAGTGCTGCGGACCTGGTCTTCTGTCAGCATGTCGTTCCAGGTCCACAAGGGCGCCGTGGCGTATTGGCGGGGCGGGTCGGCGAATATGGTTTTCAGGGCGGCGGAATCGGCGGGCGTGGGTAGTTGGGCGGCGTCAGGGGCGTTGAGCTGCGTGCAAGATGTGAAGACTGCAAGAACGGAGGCAGTGATGCCGGCGAGAATAGCGTTACGAGTGTTCAGCGGGCTTTTCTTAGGCGGTGCGGAGGAGATTGCCACGTCGGCCCTAAGGGCCTCCTCGCAATGACAGGCTGCGTTTGATATGTCAGGGACCACTATGATTGCCTCGTGGATTGTTTTGCGTTGGTTCATTGGGTATTCCTCAAATGATATGAATGACTCCAAATTTCTGTAGCAAACGAAACAAGCGTTTTGTTGCAGTACAGGCTATTGTGGTTTTCTGCAGAGGAAACGGCAAGAAGAAATTTTGAGAATTGAGGGTCATGGGGCGGGCGGGGTGGCGAGGTGTTGGGATATGGCGTCTGCGACGATTTTGTGGCCGAGAGGTGTCCAGTGCTGGTCGTAGGTGAAGTAGGTCTGGGTCCCTTCGGCAATGGCTTTTCGCAGGGGCTGGGTGAGACCGACAAATTCGATAGACTCGGCCCTGCAGAATTCGCGGACTGCGGATTCCCGGGCTTCGAGGCGAGGCAGGAGAGTTTCATAAAGCGTCTCGGCTGACGGAATCTCTCCTTGCTTTAGTTCCATGAAGGCCCGGACCAGTTCGGGGGGGACTATCTCGGTGATTAGCGGCAGGAGGAGATGTGATTTGTCGGGGGCATAAGCGATTATGAGGCGGATGCCTTTTTGGCGGCAAAGGCCGTTGATACTGCGCAATGCCGCGAAGCTTTTGTTTGCGCCGCTGGTTTCCAAGAACGCTTGTTGGGTGACAAAATGTTCGAGGAGACTTTTTACCTTGAAGGTGTAGTATTTGCCGTTTGGTCCTTGCGGCACGGCTACGGGGAGCCAGGCGACGGCATCCAGGTTGCCGGCTGTGGTCTCGACCGGCGCTGCGGTGTTCTCTACGTTGCGTGCAGGCGACTCGGCGGGTCTGGCGGCAAAGCAGCGAATCAAGAACTGCTCGATGGCGCGTCGGACGGGCGATCTTTTGAAGTAGTTATGGACGTTCTCGCCGATGCTGTTCTTTTTGCGGTAGTTTTCGTTTCTGAAATCGTTTCCTTCGTAGAGCAGGCAGATAACGGTTTTTGGAAATAGTTGGCGGCCGAATTGCTTGAGGGTTTCGAGATATGTGCCGGGGTGGCCTGCGGACATTCCGAGGTTATAGACTGTCTGTTCGGTCTTCCCGGCGAGCAGGACGGGCCAAGCGTCTTGGTCTGTTACTCTCGAGCCTTCAGCGAATGAATCACCGAGTATTACGACGTCGTATTGTTCAAGGTCGGTTTTGTTGCGGAAGCCCCTTTTGTCGGTTGTGAGGGTGTATTGGATATCGGGATAGCCCGGCG
>DATEBC010000502.1:0-5289 GCA_035288065.1 Sedimentisphaerales bacterium
CTTCGGCCAATCTTCTCGTAGTACCATATCCAGGCCTCGGGATTTATCGGTTCGCCGACGGTCCCGAGAACTCGCAGTGTGTCAAGTTTGTACTTGGCCGGCCACGCCTCCCCGAGACGCATCAGCGCCCGAATAGCCGTAGGGGCCGTGTAGAATACGGTCACGCCGAATTTGTCGCAAATTTGCCAGAAACGCCCCGCGTCAGGGTAAGTGGGAACGCCCTCGAACATCAATGACGTCGCGCCGTTCGCCAACGGGCCGTAAACGATATAGCTGTGCCCCGTCACCCAGCCGATGTCGGCGGTGCACCAATAGACATCGTCGTTGTGGATGTCGAAAATCATCTTGTGGCTTATCGCCGTGTGCAGCAGATACCCGCCGGTTGTATGGACGACGCCTTTGGGCTTGCCTGTTGAGCCTGACGTGTAAAGGATAAACAGCGGGTCGTCCGCGTTCATGTGCTCAGGCTCGCATTGAGCAGAGGCCTTCGCCATCTCATCGTGATACCAGAAATCGCGCCCATCCTGCATATCACAGGGGTCATCGGTGACCTTAACCATTATGACGCTCTCGATTGTGGGCGTCTTCTGCAGGGCCTGATCGGCAATAGCCTTGAGCGGTATATGCTTGCCCGCACGGAGAGAGACATTCGCCGTGATGAGCATCCTGCAGCTCGAGTCGTTGATCCGGCCCTCGAGGGCATCGGCGCTGAATCCGCCGAAAACCACCGAATGGATTGCCCCTATGCGGGCGCAAGCCAGCATAACTACAGGCAGCTCGACAACCATCGGCATGTAAATTGCCACGCGGTCCCCTTTGGCAATGCCCTTGGATTTGAGAACGTTTGCAAATTTGCAGACCTCCTTGTGCAGCTCTTCGTATGTGAACTTCTTGACCGCGTTTTCAGCCTCACCCTGCCAGAGCAGCGCAGTCTTTTTCGCAATCGGCGTTCCGAGATGCCGGTCGAGGCAGTTGTATGCGACGTTGAGCACTCCGTCGGCAAACCACGTGTGTTCGATTTTTCGGTTCTTCGTATCCCAGGTATATTCAAGGCTCTTGGTGGGCTTCTTGAACCAGGAAAGGCTTTTTGCCTGCTCCAGCCAGAAGGCGTCCGGGTCGTTAATCGACTTCTCCCACATCTTTTGGTATTGTTCCATGCTGTTGATGTAGGCATTGGCTCTTATTTTCGCCGGCGGCGCAAACGTGCGCTTCTCGGTCATAAGCGAGTCGATGCCCTTTTGCCCTTGTGCCATGACGCTCTCCTTTGTGTCATACTGTCAGGTTATCGTCGTCTTGGGGTTCCTACCTGTTTCCCACCAAGATTATGTACGTTCTTCGTAGAAATCATCAAAAAAGATTGTCGACTTTATGAAGCCATGCCCTGATGAGATACGATTAAACTTGAATTATATCTTATCTGCGCCACGCAAGTCAACAGAAAAAAGTATTTTTTATTTGACTTACCTCCCTGTTTAAGCCACTCTTTTGGCTTTTTGGCGGGTCTTGGGGCGCAGCCCCGAGTTGCCGAGTTACTTTGTAGAATAATTGGTAACTGTTATTGAGGACAAAGACTATGAGAAAAGCGATTGTTTTATCTGCGGCGGTTGTTTTGTCGGCCGCGGCAATGGCCGGCGCTGAGGACAAAAAGCTCGGCGTTACATTCGACTTAATGTATATGAGCAAGTATATGACGAAAGGCGCCGAGGGCTACGGCCAACAGGGCGGATTATGGGAAACGGTTAAGTTTGACCTCTGGGGTACGGGTCTTGGCGTGGGAGTCGGTCATCAGGGAGCTATCTCAAGCGGATACGTCAACAGTCAACGACTTAACCACATGGTGTATTATGCCAACACCCTCTTTGACGGCACGCCTTTCAAAACCGAGTACAAGCTCAACTGGATATATAAACACTACTATGGCCGGGCCAGGAACATAGGCAACACGCAGAATTGGATATTCTCCTTTTCCTGGCCCGATATTCTGCCCGTAAAGAATCTTGCTCCCTACTACATAGCGGATTATGAGCACCCCGCCGGGAGCGGCTACGTCAATCGCAGAATCTCCGGCTTTGTCCACGTCTTTGGTCTTGGGTATGACCTAACGGTGCCTGAGCTGCCGAACCCGCTCCGTCTATCGGGTGACATTTCGTACAGGGACGGATTTGGCGGCGGAACAGTGGATCACGACTGGTCGCACGCAACGCTGGGCATCTCGACAAAATTGGATATCAACAAGAATACCTCGTTCCATCCGGGCGTTTACCATCAACTGTCGATGGATGACTCAGTCGCAAAGAGAGATATAACTTACGCAGTATTGAGTCTCAGGTACAAGTTCAAATAAGCTGGTTCCACGTGCTCGCATGAAATGAGGGTGGCTCTGAGAGTCGGCCTCTTTTTTAGATTTTCTTAACTGGCGCGATTTCCGCACAAGCAGGCGGCGGCTTTGCGACACACGCCGCTATTCTGCGAGGCATGCGGCCCTCTTGGCTGATTCGACCGTGTTGTAAAGCAGCATCGTTATCGTCATCGGTCCTACGCCGCCGGGGACCGGGGTAATAAGCGAAGCCTTTTCCTTGACCGCCTCGAAATCAACGTCGCCGATGAGGCGATAGCCGCTCTTCTTAGTTGCGTCTTCGACGCGGTTCACGCCGACGTCGATCACGACCACCCCGTCTTTGACCATATCCGCCGTTACGGTATTGGGCCTGCCGGCGGCCGCTATCACGATATCAGCTCGCTTTGTGTGTCCGGCGAGATTCTTAGTTCGCGTGTGACAGACCGTAACAGTTGCGTTTCCCGTCGCATTCTTCTGAATGAGCATGTTGGCCAGCGGTTTGCCCACGATGTTGCTCCGCCCGACGATTACAACCTCCGCCCCGGCGAGTTTCACGCCGCTGCGGACCAGCAGTTGGATCACACCATGAGGAGTGCACGGCAAAAACGCCTTCTCGCCCACGACCATTTTGCCGACGTTCATCGGGTGAAACCCGTCAACGTCTTTGGCCGGGTCGATAGCTAAAAGAACCTCCGCTTCATTCAATCCCTTAGGCAGCGGCAACTGAACCAGAATCCCGTTGATCCTGGGGTCTTTGTTCATCTTCTTGACCAGCACCATCAGCTCTTTCTGCGGCGTATCGGCGGGCAGGCGATTGTTGTCGGAATAAAGCCCGATATCTTCACATGCCTTCTCCTTGGCCGTAACGTATGATTGAGAAGCCGGGTCCTCGCCCACGAGGATCACTCCCAACCCCGGCACAATGCCCTGTTCTTTCAACTTGGCCACCTCGTCCGTGAGTTCCGCCCGCATATCGGCGGCAACCTGTTTGCCATCAATAATTCGTGCTGTCATTTTATGTCCTTGTAAAGCTACAGAGCGTTAATATCAATAATCAATAATCGGTAATCAATTTAGAACAGCCCCTGCACCTTTCCCGTCTTGACATCCACGTCAATCCTCCGGAACGCAGGATCGGACGCGGTGCCCGGCATTAGCTTGATCGCCCCCGCCACGGGAACGATAAACCCGGCCCCCTTATAGACCAGAATATCCCGAATCGGAAGCTCCCAGCCGGTGGGTCTGCCTTTCACATCGGGGTCGTGCGACAGGCTCAGGTGCGTCTTGACCATACACGTCCCCACCGTCTTGCTGACAGGGTCGGCTTCCATAGCCTTTGCCTTCTCCAGCGCCTCGTCGCTGTACGTCACGCCATCGGCCCCATACACTTCCTTCGCAATCAGTTCAATTCGTTTTCGCAGAGGCGTTTTCAGGTCGTAAAGGAATTTGAAGCTGTTCTTTTCGTTGCACGCCTGGACGACAGCCTCGGCTAATTCAACCGCTCCATCCCCGCCCTTGAGCCAGTGCTCGGAGACAGCAGCCAAGGCGCCGTTTTGCTCGGCTATCCTGCGGACGAGCTTTATCTCGGCCTTGGTGTCGGCATAGAAGCTGTTGACGCAGACCACCGGGCGCACGCCGCTCTTCTTGACCGTCTCGATATGGGCCACAAGGTTCTCGCAGCCCTTCTCCACAAGCTCAAGGTTCTCGCTCATGTATTCCTGTGGCAGCGGTATGCCCGGCTTGACCGTCGGCCCGCCCCCGTGCATCTTCAGCGCGCGAACAGTCGCAACAACCACCACTGCATTCGGCACAAGCTTCGATATTCGGCACTTTAGATTCCAGAACTTCTCGAAGCCGATATCGGCCCCGAAGCCGCTCTCCGTAACGTGGTACTCGCCGAGCCTGGTGCCGATCATATCCGCAATAATGGAGCTTTGCCCGATAGCGATATTCGCAAACGGCCCTGCGTGCACAAACACAGGCTGGCCTTCAATACTCTGGAGCAGGTTCGGGTTAATCGCATCGACCATCCACGCCGTCATTGCGCCATCGACCTCCAGGTCCGCCGCGGTAACTTCATTGCCCTTTTTGTTATAAGCGACGACGATCCTGCTTACACGCTCCCGCAGGTCCTTCAGGTCTCTGGCCACCGCAAGAATCGCCATAACCTCGCTCGAAACGGTAATCTGGAAGCCCGAATCCATCTCGAAGCCGTCCATCTTGCCTCCCATTCCGATCCGGATATTTCGCAGCGACTGGGCGCAAAAATCCATCGCCCATTTCATTTGCACTCGTTGCGGGTCGATATCCAGCCGTTTTAAGCCGCTCTTGGCCAACCTGGCGTCGTCGTAGTTGCTCTCATGCTGCATCCGCGAGGTCAAAGCGACCATTGCGAGGTTGTGGGCGTTTGTAATTGAGTCGATATCGCCGGTCAGGCGAATCGAAAATGGCGTCAGCGGGATGCACTGCGCCAGGCCTCCGCCGGCGGCGGAGCCTTTGATATTGAAAGTCGGGCCGCCGCTCGGCTGCCGGATCGCCCCGACTACACGTTTGCCTATCTTGCCCAGGCCTTCAATCAGACCAATAGCCGTGGTTGTCTTGCCTTCACCCAAAGGCGTCGGCGTAATCGCCGTCACGTCGATATACTTCGCGCTCGGGGCGCCTTTGAGCCGCGTGAGGGCCTTGAGGTAATCGACCTTCGCCAGCTTGTGGCCCATCGGAATCAGCTCGTCACTTTTCAAACCCATTTCTTCAGCCAGTTGGCTCACGGGCTTCATATCTGCTTCAGCGGCCTCGGCCACCTGCCAATCCTTCATTTTCGTTGGGTCAAGTTTCATAGTGCATCCCTTATTGAATCATGTCGTTTGAATTATTTGCACACTGTTTCTCGTCTCATCCCCGAACCCATCAGGACCGTAAGAGGCAGAATTCTCCTATCTTCGGCCCGGTTC
>DATEBC010000503.1:0-3831 GCA_035288065.1 Sedimentisphaerales bacterium
CCCAGTTGCCGGATATGTACAACCTGGTTCCCTCCTCTTCGGCGGCGGAGCCGTCAATGCGGACCGGGCCGCCGTTGCCGACGTTGAGATAGGGGTATCCGCTTTCCGGGCCGGCCAGCCAGAGGTTATCGACTACGTTGCCGAAAGCCGAGCTGTTGAGCGCGAATTGGCCAAACACCGCCGAGTTGTTCCCGTTCCAGTTGTAGATGACGTTGTTTCGAAAATCGAAGACGGCGGCGTGCTGCATCAGAGGCGTCCGCGAACCAAGATTGGCGTAAAGGTTGTGGTGGAGGGTGATATTCTTTGGGGCGAGGTTGCCCCCAATATGGCTGCCCATATCGGCCTCGGCGATAATGTTCCACTGAAAGGTGGCTCGATCCAAGTAGGAGCCATACCAGTCCAGTTGCGTGTCGGAGCCCCAGCAGACCGAGCAGTGATCGACAATGACGTCGTAAACTCCCGCTTCGGCGGTCCCATAGAACAGGATGTTATTGCCGGCGTCGTGCTGCATATTTCCGCCCATTCGCACGCGGAGGTGGCGAAGAATGATGTCGTGGGCGCCGTTGACGCACCAGACCCCCCAGTCGCCCTCCGGCTTTTGATTCCCTTTGATCTGCACGCCGCCCGGCGAGGTCTGCCCGGCCACGGTCAGATACGGCGAGCTCACTCTGATCGCACTTTTCAAAGTGATCGTGCCGCTGACTCGAAACACGCAGGTGCGCGGCCCGGAGGCTTCCATGCAACTGCGCAGACTTCCATCGCCTGAATCGTTGAGATTGGTTACTTCGATGACGCGTCCGCCACGGCCGCCGCGCGCATCGGCGCCGAATCCCTGGGCCGTCGGGAAGGCCTTGATGGATTGGGCCGACGCCGAGGCCGCAGCAGAGATACTGAAGCCTATCGATGCAACTGCTCCTAATATCCCCGCCCTTATAATGAACCGGCGAAGACCAGGTTTATCCAGCTTCATAATAGTCCCTTTCATGCAATCGTATTGAGTTAATCGAACCATTCGTCTTTGGGGTCGAAGGCGGGGATTGAGACGTTTAGTATCCGCATTTTTCCGATGGCGCGGTGTCTGCAGCCGGGTTTTATGAGTATGGCGGTGAAAGGCTCGACGGAGAGCTTTTGGCCGTCAAGCTCAATATGGCCGGCGCCTTCGAGGATAAAGTATATCTCCGTGAGCTTCTTGTGATAGTGGGTTTTGGCGTCTTTTTCTATATCGACTATGTGCATAGTGGCCGTGGGGTTGTCGTCGCTGACGAAGGCGCGGCGCGCGAAGCCGCACGGGCACTTTACAGCGTCGATCTCGTCGAATCTTGCGATCATGTAATTGGCCATGCTGTACTCCTAAGAGCGTGTGTGAGAAGTGGCACGGGCATCCTGCCCGTGCGTTTCACCCGGCCGAGGGCCCGCTCGTAAAAACAAGGCCGATTGCAGGGCCACACGGGCCCCGCCGCAAGGCGCCCCTGGCGGGACTTGCGGGGATGCCCATGCCACGACGGAACGGCCCTTCACACACGCTCTAAGAAGGGCTTTTACCCGAACGAGCCGGCCCCAAAAAACATTGAAATCGTTGTGGCAGTATTGTATATTCTGGCGCGATGGGTGATTCTACCACGAAATACAGTAAGTTGTAAGGGAGTAATTTGTAATGGCATCGAGACCTAACGCGATAGTGGCCCAGTCGGGCGGGCCGACGACGGTAATCAACTCCAGCGCGTGCGGGGTGATACAGGAGGCGGCCAAATCGGGCAAGATCGGCAGGGTAATAGGGGCAACCAACGGCATTTTGGGCGTCTTGAAGGAAGATTTATTCAACGTCTCGGCTGAGAGGCCCGAGGCCATCGAGGCCCTCAAGCGGACGCCGGCGGCGGCTATGGGGTCGTGCAGGTACAAGCTCAAATCAATCGATCAGTCCCAGGCCGACTTCCAGCGGGTGCTCGACGTCTTCAAGGCCCACAACATCCGCTATTTCTTCTACGCGGGCGGCAACGACTCGATGGATACTGCGGACAAGGTCAATAAATTAGCCGCCGACGCCGGCTACGAATTAGTCTGTATCGGCATCCCCAAGACCGTCGATAACGACCTTGCCTTCACCGACCACTGCCCCGGCTATCCGAGCGTAGCGAAATACGTCGCCACGTGCGCGGCCGAGGCCGGGCGGGATACCGAGGCCCTTTATACTGCCGATACCTGCACAATCCTGGAAGTGATGGGCAGGAACGCCGGCTGGATAGCCGCGGCGACGGGCCTGGCGGCGACGACGCCCGAAGACGCACCGCACTTAGTGTATATGCCGGAGGCGGCCTTTTCGTTCGATAAGTTCGTCAGGGACGTCGAGGAAGTGCTCAAGCGATTAGGCAGGGTATTTATCGTGGCCGGCGAGGGGCTAAAGGACGAAAACGGAAAATACGTCACGGCGGATTCAGGGGCGTTCGCCAAAGACAGCTTCGGGCACGTTCAGCTTGGGGGCGTCGCGGAGATGCTAAAGGCCGTGGTCGAAAAAGAGGTCAAAATCAAGGCCCGGTTCAACAAGCTGGGCACCAATCAGCGCAGCGCGATGCACTTCGCCTCGGCCATCGACGTCAAAGAGGCTTATATGTGCGGGCAAATGGCCGTCAAATACGCCCTCAAAGGCGTCAATGGAAAGATGGTGACGCTCGTCCGCGAAAAAGGCCCGAAATACAAGTGCACAACCGGGCTGGCCGAGCTAAGAGACGTCGCCAACGGCGAGAAGAAGGTGCCCCGCGAGTACATAAACGAAGCGGGCAACCACATCACAAAGGCTATGCGGGATTATCTCCGTCCCCTGGTGCAGGGCCAGGCGCCGGTAACTATCGGGCGGGACGGTATCCCCGTCTTTATGAGATTCAAACGCAAACCGCTGCAAAAGAAGCTGACACAGTATTTGTAATCTGCTCAAACTGACCGGTTTTCAAGAAAAAGGGACGATAAGTCGCTATGCGACAGCAATATACCACAGTGTGTCATTCCCGCGAAAGCGGGAATCCACTCAGTCGGCAGACTACTGGATATCTGCTTTCGCAGGTATGACAAGGCGAACCGGTCAGTTTGAGTAATTTGTAAAAAGGGACCGAGCATGAAAGACCTGTTCTCTCTCAAAGACAAGGTAATCGTGATAACCGGAGGCGGCGGGGTTCTCTGCGGGACAATGGCAAAGGCATTGGGCGATGCGGGGGCGAAAGTGGCCGTTCTCGACTTGGCTGAGACCGCTGCAGCAAAGGTAGCGAACGAAGTCAAGTCCGCCGGCGGCAAAGCTATAGCCGTCAAGTGCAATGTCTTGGACAAGGGGAGCATCGAGGCGGCTGAAAGACAAGTTACCGCTAAGCTTGGCAAGATTGACATATTGATTAACGGGGCTGGTGGCAATAAGAAGGAGGCCACCACTTCGCCGGATATGTCGTTTTTCGATTTGCCGGCCGAGGCGATTCGGTTTGTCTTTGAGCTGAACTTCATCGGCACGCTGCTGCCGACACAGGTATTCGGCAAAGGGATGGCCGAGAGCGGAGCGGGCGTTATCCTCAATGTTTCGAGCATGAACGCATTTCGCCCGTTGACCAAAATTGCGGCGTACTCGGCGGCGAAGGCGGCGGTCAGCAACTTTACGCAGTGGCTGGCCGTGCACGTCTGCCAAAACTACTCGAAGGACATCCGCGTAAACGCAATCGCTCCCGGATTCTTCCTCACCGAGCAGAACCGATTCCTCCTGACCGATGAAAAAACAGGCGACCTGACGGCCCGCGGCAGGACGATTATCGACCATACCCCGATGGGCCGCTTCGGCAAGCCCGAAGACCTGATAGG
>DATEBC010000504.1:0-7876 GCA_035288065.1 Sedimentisphaerales bacterium
GCACGCCGCCGGGTCGGAGCTACCTGCTGTAGCCAGTGGTGGTGAAGCTCCAGATTGGGCCTTTCGTCGTCCCGACGTTATTCAATTGGAATACTTTCTGACGTTCTCGGCCTTGCTTTTTAGACCAACAGATAAGGCCAATTCGATTGCCTTTTCGGCGGTATCCCTACTTTCTGAATGTCGGCCGGCAGAAGCATAAGCGGCAGCCAAAGCGAGCTGGGTATTAATTTTTTTGTGCATGCTGTACTCGCTGATCATTTCGACGAGCTGCAAGGTTTCTTTGTATTCTTCGATGGCTTGTTCAAACTGTCCCGAAGCGGACAACACGGAGGCCATACACAGGTGTGCATCCGGGCTGTCGGGAGAAAGCTCCACGGCCTTTCCTGTTGCATAGAAAGCTTTTTGCATCTCGCCTTTTTGTTGCACAACGACCGACCTGATTATCCAGGCTGCTGATGACGAGTCCCATATCGAGAGTATGTCATCGGCCGCCTCCAGGGCGTAATCGGCCTGCCCTTTCAGTATCAACTTCTCCAAGATGGATAAGAGCTCGCTATCCGCATTAGATCTGTAACGAAGAAGAGCGGGATTATCCGGCAGAATATTCAGACCCTCTGCTATGTGCTGCAGCCTCTCCAGATAATTATCGGAATTGTGTGCCTTTAGCAGGCGGGACATAGCCCGGCGAACCAGCTCATAGTCTGCGAGCCATTTGCCCTTTTGCTCTTCAGTGAAATCCGTCAAGTCAATGTGGTCGTAAACGGACTTGCTCTCAACAACCTCACCAAATTTCCGAGATACCGGATTCCCGCCCGGCTCACTGTCGGTATTGAACTCGACAAACGGAGAATAGTCGCTGTTTAGAGAGAATTCTCTGATGAACTTCTTCAAGTCTCTTTCATCGCCGAGGTAACAGCTCAAGACGTCCATACTATTATTAATATCTATTTCGGACAGGCTTTGCCGCACGGCGATTCTCGAAAGCTCCCGCTCTATATGACTCGGCGAAAAATACTGCTGCTCCTCTGAGCATGCTATCACAAAGTAGGCTCCGGGGGCGGTGATCATATACCATATAGTAACATGCGGATAGACTTCCATTGCCGTGCCGACTATGCTGTTCACCTCAGAGACCGGCACAACATGGTACGAGGGTATCCACGATATAAATAGACCCCCTTCATTCAGGCGATCTTTGGCGCTTTCAAAATATTCTTTGGCATACAGCGAAGCGTTTTCGGCAAAATACCTCGGATTTATCGAATCACTCACAATCGCATCATAGCGCTCTTCAGTCAGATGAACATAGTTCTTCGCATCCATGAAGATCATGTTTACTTTCTCATAAAGCCTGTCTCCGAGGTTAATGTGTCTGAAGAACTCCAGAGAAATATCAACTACTTCAGGAGCGATCTCCACACAGTCAACCCTCTCAAGCTCGTGCATGGCAAGACACGCCGTGCTTTCTCCGGAGCCAAATCCAACAGACAAAATCTTCTTCGCGCGGCTGTTGAGCAGCGCGCCAAAATGCCCCAGTATCTTTTGATCGCCGCGGTAGAAGTGGGCATCGCCTGCAATTCTCCTGCCGGACGCCCACAAAGACAAAGTACCTTTATCCAGATCCTTAATCACTGATATCGTCGTTGCAACACCCTCTCTTAACGCCACAACTTCGCCGTCTGGCGGAATCGAACCTGTCTTTGACAGGGGTATAATCGAGTCCGCTTTGACTACCACGCTGAGCAGATTCGACGGCAATTGCAGAGTGAATATGGTCAGTATGCCCCCCACAGCCGGAACAGCCCACCGCCCTACGCTTCTGAAACCGGAGGAGAAATACAGATACATAATGCCCGCCATCCACATTCCCGCCAAGCCGAGCATCGAAATGGAAAGCCGAAGGCCCAGGAACGGGATAAAAACAAACCCGGTTGCAATGCCGCCCATTACCGCGCCTATACTGTTCACTCCATAGGCCATCCCTGTCGATCGACCTACCTTGTGCAGACAATTTGTCCAGGCCTGAAGACCTATCGGAAAACCTATGCCAATTACTATTGAAGGCAACAAGAACAGAACCACACTATGGACAATCGGCGCCACTAAATAAGGAGATAGCGGCGTCCACGATTCGACCGGCCCCAATTCCCTTATGAGCATCGGAACAACGTCTGATGACCACAATATCAGGAATGGAATATAGACTACCCCGCATATCCCCAGGAACATCAAGCTCACTGCAAAACCTCTTGCCGGGACCTTGAGTCTCTTCACAAACCAACTGCTTATCCCTGCGCCAATAACGTTTCCCAGAAGGTAAACGGTTAACACAGCGCTGAACACATAAGTAAAACCTCCGAGCAGATGGACAATGCTTCGCATCCAAAGCAGCTCGTAGCTTATGCTTATAAAGCCGCTGGCAAAAAAAGCCGCAGCTAAAAGATAGAACTTCCGGTCTCCCGTCTTGGCATCGGCGGCTTCACAGGCCGAGGCGGCGCTGTCCTCTTGGCTTGCTGGAACCCCGGAAAAGCGAGACAATAGCCATCCTCCAAATGCCGCGAAGAGATTTAGAGCCGCCGCGATGTACAATGTGCCCATGATCCCAAAGGTGCGTATTAAAATAAACCCTGCCCCAAAACAGCCTGCCGCCGCGCCGAGGGTGTTCAAGGCGTAGAGTCTGCCTACTAAATGCCCGGCTTCATTCTCAATCGAAGTGACAAATCTGCCCAGGAGAGGCAAAGTGCTGCCCATCATCATCGATGGTATAAGCAGTATCGCCGCAGATATTGCCGCCTGGACGATAAGCATACTGCTCTGGGAAGGATGGTATCGCTGGTAGAACCAAACGTAAAGAGGATCCGCCAGCTTCAATATCCAGGGCAGAGACAATGCTGATATTGTAATAAGGCTCTCCAGCAGCGCGTATAGCCGGAGATGACGCTTAACACGGTCGCAGTATCGCCCCATAATCAAAGCCCCGAGAGCCAGACCTCCCAAAAACAACGAAACCACAATGCTCGAGGCGTAAACGGTATTGCCGAGTATCAGCTTAAACAGCCGAGTCCAGACAACCTCATCTATCAATGAGCACATTCCAGAAACGAAATAAATCATCATTATCAGATTGACGCTCAGGTGCCTGGAAATAACGATCTTAGGGACATTGCTGCTTTGAGTATCCTGCGACCTTAACGTGACATCATGCTCCGGACTTAAGCCTGTCTTTGCAGAAGCGGCACTGATAAACACGCTGATCAGATTGGATATCCACTTCGCCTTCATTGTTCCCTGTCCTTCACGGTATGCAGGATGACCTTTCTGTCCTGCTAATCGCAGACTTCGGGTCTTATCTCAACCTTGCCGCACACCGGATTTCGTGCGCACAAACCCTGCAAAGTGACCACAGCTTGATTCCAGAAGGCGGGCTTGATATGAAGACAACTGCGATGAATTATGATAGCAAAAACAAAATATATTATGACACTTGTGAGCCTGCCTTCAAATCTCAACTATACTGTATGTTACCACCAAAGAGCACAACTTTGCAAGCAATTTCTCAAAAAATTTGCCCGTATCCCTATTTCCAGTCCCACCACGTCGGCAAACGCACAAAAATCCGACAATAGAATACTCTGAGGCAGAACCTTACCTATGCCGTATTTAGGCTGCGGTTTTACCGCAGGTCCTCGTTCACAAAAAACCAGGCATAAACACAAATTTTTTCCCCGCCCGTCCGTTGACATCCGGTCTGATTTTATTGGACAGAAACCACCCGCCCCAACAGCCGTTCTCCGCCTGCCCCATATATGGTGGTCGAGTCATACTCCAATCTCATATATCGTGGTTTCGGTTATGGGGCGTTCGCTTGCCCGCCCTGTGCGGTGCTAAAGAAAAGAACCCCGCCAGGTCGATATTGGCTTGACTAACAGGGGGCCTGAAAAGAACTATGAAAGGGTTGTTTGGCATGAGCAAACGTGAATTGATTGACTGCATCTGCGAGATAAACACCAGCGCAAAACCCGAATTTCTCGCCAATTTCTCCGAAGAGGACCTAAAGGAGTATCTCGAACATCTGATGGAGTTGGATTTGGAAGAGTTGGCTCTTTGCAGTTAAGAGACTCTGGGGGGCGACGAAGAGCTTCTCGGAGAGAGGGCCCGGCAAGTTCAAGAATCGTATTAAACACACATTCCCCGCGCCACGCGACAAACTCATATCTGCACAGTCCCGGAGTTCTCTATTTGAGCGCAGCTCAACCTTGCAAGGCGCACGGCGACCACGCTTCTCATTATTCAAGATTCATTATTCGATATTCGGTGCTTTTTTTTTCTTCCACTCCGTTTAGCCGTCGTCGGCACTTGTCCCGTGGGGACGACGACTGATCTTTCCGCTATTCAGTCTCGTCCGTTGCGCCGCCGGTAAGCATCCTCCCAACCGGGCTGAGTCCGCCTTTGGGTTTGTCCGCATCGGTGGATGAGCCTTGATTCGACGACGGCGGCGCGAAAGTCTCGCCTGCGGCGCCCTCATCCGGCGTTGTCGTGCCTGGCGCGGCTTGGTTTCTCTCGACGAACGGCGACACCGGCGGCGCCTGATCGACCGAGACTACGCGAGGAACCTGCATAATGCAGTTCTGCTTGAATGCCAGGGCGACGGGCGTGTAATCGTTCGGAATGCTAAAGGCGAAGTCCAGAGCCTTTATCGTTTCAACATCGTTAAAGTCGCTTCTTTCCAAAGCTATCTTCTCCGTAAGTCTTTTTGTCGTGATCTCATTTTCCCCTGAGAAATAGCCCATCGGATAGATATTTACTTCCCCTTGCCCGCTCGATTCTCTTGGCTTGCAGATTAGCCGCAGCTGGCCCAGCGTAAACTTCCCTGCCTTACTCACCGCATTCCTTAACATTTCCATCCGGACGACGATGATCTCGTGTCCTGGTTGCGGCGTTACAGCCTGTCCTTCGGAATCTTTGATGCCGCCACGAGGGGCCTGCCACGCACCATTTTCCGAGGGAACTCTAACAGAGTCCGGCTTGACCACAAGCGATATATCATCTGAGTCGTTGTGTCGATTAAGATACAGTTGGTCCAGAAAATCGGCGTGTACCGCACCAAAGCCCTGAGGATTGCGAATCGCACTGAGACTGCCCTTGCTCAGCATACTAAACCACCCCGACACAAATCCGTCAACGTTGAGAAACACCTTGCTCGGACTCTCAGAATTCGGGTTTCTTGCATCGAACCGCTGATATGGATACTCGTTGGGCAGCGGCGCCATCGCCAGGGCAGTCAGAAGCAGCCCGGAGACGAGCAGCCCCATAAAAACACCGAGGATCGGGCGCCCGACACGCTCCGGAAGAACACCGAAATCAACCTTCTGCTTGGCTAATTCCATCACCGCCGTCTGAAGTATTGCGAATGCAACGACGAAAAGCAGCACAAAACACAACGACTGGGCCCATGGAACAACCTTACTGTCGGACCCCTTGCTGATAAAGTAATCCGCAGCCATCTCAAAAAAACCGAACGCAACCGCCGAGGCAATAATTGTCGCCATTATCGCAGTCGCCGCCTTGAAAATGGAGCCTTTGACGTATTGGTAGGCCCCACAACCGAGAACTATCAACAATACAACCGATGCGGCCATTCTTTTTTCTCCAGTCTTTAGCTTTCCGACTATGCTATCATATTGTCCTGCCGGCAGAGACAAGCCTTCTTATCGGCCTGTTACTGTTTTGCCTTCGACTTCGAGGGTGACAGAACCCTTATCATTTCCTCTATCGGGGTCGTTCCTGCAATAACTTTTCTTAACGCCTGCTCCTGGATGTGCAGCATTTTTGCCCGTCTGAAGTGCGTGCCGATTTCGGGCAGCGACTTGGAGCTCCTGACGGCTTTCCTAAGTTCCTTGTCGATAATGACTGTCTCGAAAACCCCTGTCCTGCCGACGTAGCCGGTTCCCTGGCACGCCTCGCAGTCGCTCGATTTACCGTGTTTGTCGTAGATAACCTTCCCCGCTCGGTAGAGAGCCTTGGTCTTCTCTGCGTTGATGTTGAACTTCCTAAACAGCTCTTTGTTCGGTGCGTAAGCCTGTCGGCACTCTTTGCAGAGCTTTCGCACCAGTCTCTGGCTGCTTATTCCCAGCAGGGCATCGGTTGCAAGACGCCTGTCGCCGACGAGTTTGAACCATCTTGCCGTCGCCTGCATAACGCTGTCGGCCTCGAGCTGCACATATATCAACTTCCCGTCTTTCGCTCCTGCACACGCCGCCCGCGCCGTCTCGGAATCCTCGCAATCCGCCACCCCGACGATGTCGGGCCCCATCCTGATTATCTCCTCCAGTTTCTTGCCGTAGGTCGTCGTCCCACTGTCACTTGGACTGTAAACATTTTGAGTAATGTTCAGCAGATTGGATGAAGGAGCCTTCTCGAGAGTGTTTATGCTGTTCAAGAATGCGTCATGATTGCGAAGCAGGGCATAGAATGTGCTTGTTGCGCCGCTCTTCTTCGGCCCCGAAACGATAAACAGACCCTCCTTGACGCCCCGGAACCTGTTAAGCTGCGCGAACTGATCAGGCATCAGCCCGATTTCTTCGAGCTTCGCTATATCCTTGACCGTCATAAGCCTGATAAGCATCTGCTCGCCCACCGTCGAGCCTGCCGTCGTAACCTCCCACTCCGTAAGCTCCTGAGCCTTTGAAACCGTGAATGTTCCCTTTTGCGGCTTTCGCTTTTCCTTTAAGTCGAGGTCCGTTACGCTTTTCAGAAAATGGATTAGGCATTCAGCCTGCTCTTTCGGTATGCTCGGCTGATTCAACGCCGCCCCGTCAACGTAATACGCCACTTTGTATTCCTGCGGCGTCGGAGAAAAATGAATGTCACTTGCCCTTCGCCAGGTTGCATCCGTCAGAAGGTCGTAAGCCATCCTATAGCCGAAAAAATCCGCCGTCCTCGGCTCCGGCAGCGGAACCTCGTTTCTGTTGGCCGTGATGAATACGAAGCTCTTAAGCGCCTCTAATTTCTCATCCTGGCTGACCAGCAGATTCTTGATGTGATCCACCGTGAGAACTCGGTCGAAATCCATTACGCGTGCGTTCCGGTGCTTGACGTAGGCTAAAGACGTCCCGGCGACGGACAGAACGTAGATCAGAAGCCCCACAATGAAGATTGGAACCAACTGCCAGACCAGCATCGCCCCCGCGCCGACGCCGAGCACCAAACCCGTCCAGAAAACATCTCTTGTCCCTACGGCCTTTGCGTCATTGTGAACCCAGCTAACCAACGGTATCCAGGCAAGAAACAAAACGCCGAAGACGGCAAGCTTAACAGCGGATATATATCCACCGTACTCAATGGCCGCTAAAACTAAACTGGGCATAAGTTGCTCCGTTACGAAATTCAATCACCTCTCACAAGATCCCGCTGGCGGTTGTCCTGATGCCCTTCAGCGCCATTTTGAGCTCTTCCGTATTCGGGGCGTGCTTATACGCCTCTTTGGGATCGATCATCCCGTTCTTAATCAGTTCGCTAAGGTTGGAGGTGATATCCTGCATCCCTTCCTGCTGCGACGCTCGGATGACGCTCGGCAAGTCCGCCTCGCGCTCCTCGGAGATCAGCTTCCTCGCCGCTGCGTTGCAAATCAGAATCTCCACCGCAGGAATCCTGTCGATACCTTCTTTCAAACACGGTATTAAGGTCTGGCTGATAACCGCCCTCAAGGCAAGCGCCAGCGTCTGACGCACAAGATCACGCTCGCTCTGTGGGAACAAATCCAACAGCCGATGAACCGACTGCGATGCGTTCGACGAATGCATAGTCCCGAAAACCAGATGCCCCGTCTCAGCCGCTCGCATCCCTGCCGTCACCGTCTTTGCGTCTCGCATCTCGC
>DATEBC010000505.1:0-2852 GCA_035288065.1 Sedimentisphaerales bacterium
ATCTTTATCATCCGCCTACGGTTCACGGCTGGCCCGGCGGACGGCACTGGATCAATACCGCCACGATGACCGCACGGAGCAACCTCGCCCTGGCATTGCTCCAGGGTTCAGGCCCTTACGGCGAGAAGCTCAATCCATGTCCGATCGCCCAAAAGCATGGAGCATCGGACCTACAATCCGCCGGTCGATTCCTTTTTGATCTCTTTCTCCAGGGTGACGTCGAGGGCGACGAGTATGACACTTTGCTAAAGGCCGCGGAAGCGCCGGCCGGCGGGCTGCAAGAGCAACTTCGTCGGTTTGCCTACAGCGTCACTACACTGGCCGAGTTCAATCTCGCTTAGATTTCGGAGAATACACAATGTCTTATACACGACGCGATTTTCTAAAGGGCGCCTTGGGAGCGTCGATAGCTCTGCCCCTGGGAGCTGTTCTGCCGAATCTTTCCCCGCCGGCGGCGGGCTCGGCAACCCGCCCCAGGCGGGCGAAAAAGCGGGACGACCGCAAGACAGTCCTCGTAGTCGTTCAGCTCTCAGGCGGCAACGACGGGCTTAACAGCGTCGTTCCTTACGCCGACGATGAATACGCCCGCAACCGCCCGACTCTGCGCCTGCCGAGCGAAGACCTGCACAAAATCAACTCATACATAGGGTTTCATCCGAGGATGGGGGCCTTCATGCGGCTGTACGAAGAAGGCGTACTCAGCATCGTTCAGGGCGTCGGCAGCCCGAAAGCCGACAGCTCTCACGAGAACGCCATGCGAATCTGGCACACCGGCGATCCTGAGAACCTCGCCCGCCAGAGGGGATGGCTGGGACGCGCAGTCGATAACGAATGGAATGCAGGCACAATAAATACGCCGGCCATATTCGTCGGAGCGATACCGCGCCCCTTTGCTCTCAACGCGAGGAATGCAATCATACCCTCGGTGCGCCGCGCCGACGACCTTGCCGCCGCTGAAATACCGCAGACCGCGGAGCTGCCCCGTGCAGAAGCGGGCGAATCACTGCTAAGTTTCGTCGGACAGTGCAGGGCAAGGGCCTGGGCCAACAGCCGGAGGATCGAAGCGGCCGCAAAAGACGCTGCCGGCGCCGCTGAATATCCGCCATTCGGACTCGCCAACTATCTGCGCACGGTCGCCCGGCTGATCCGCGCGGATGTCGGGTTGCGAATATTTTTCGTCGAGCTGGGCGGCGGCGGTATCGGCGGATTCGACAACCACGCCAACCAATTAGGCAACCACTGCGCATTGCTGCACCAGTTGTCCGAATCGACAGCAGCCTTCATCGACGACCTCAAGCGCGACAGACTCCTGGACCGCGTGCTGCTGATGACCTTCTCAGAGTTCGGCCGAACACTAAAAGAGAACGGCAGGAGAGGAACCGACCACGGCAATGCGGCACCGGTCTTTCTCGCGGGTGGAAAGCTAAAAAAGGGCCTTGTGGGAACCCATCCAAGTCTGACCGACGTGGACAAGGGGGCACTGAAGGTCGGTATCGACTTTCGCCGGGTCTATGCGATGGTATTAGACCAATGGCTCGGATTCGAGAGCCGAGCGGTGCTCGACGGACCCGCCGCAGGCGGGCTGGATATCCTGAACGTTTGACAGGACTGCTCCGCTGCTTGGCCGAAAAAAACTGGCCCAATAATCTCGTGAAGCGTATCTCGTGAAGCGTATCTCGTGAAGCGTACGTCGGATGTCGGATGTTGTATTGCGTATTGCATATCTTGTATTGCGTTATGGCCATCCCCCTTTAGGGGAGGCTGCCACCCGTCGGATGTCGTATTGCGTATTAGGAACTGGGGTAGATTGTATATTCATAGGTGGAGTTTTCAATGGAATACTTCGGGCGTCCGGGATTCTGCGCGTTTGGAGTCGTTCGATGTTCGAGGCTGGGAGGACAGAAGACGGGCGACGGAGGACAGCGGGGGGCGGAGCTCGAAGCAAAGGTATAAGGGTGTCTGCCGGGCGGCGGGACTACTTGAGTGACTTGTAGGGGAAGCCGGCGGCCATGAAGTCAACGTCGGTGTCTTCGCCGGAAGGGGGCGTCATTCCGAATGTGAAACTGCCCGGCCTGTCCCATGCGCCCTTGCACCATTCTATGAAGCTCTTGTCGGTCCATGGATGCATTTCCGCGTGTCCATCGGCGTAACCGAGGGTGCTTCTTTCGTTGTGCCACATAGCCATGGGATCAACCCAGGTTTTCGATTTGACGTTCATTTGCCAGGAGCCTATGTTGTCACCTCTTGGGTCGATTTCTTCGACGAAGATGTATCTTGTTGCGGAATTCTTCAAATCGAGATATGTTTTGGCTTCGTTGTATTCTGCCCAGTCCTCGCCGTTTGCGCCGCCGGCTATGGAGAAGCTTCTGAATGCATACTGCGCCGGGTCTTTCAGGCGGAAGTCTGCGGGGCATCGATAGACGTCAACAGTTTTTCCGGTAAATGGGAAGAGCTTGCCTTTCCTTATCGCGTCCTTCTTGTCCTCAATGGAATTGCCGGCAGGCGTTGCGACCCAGTCTTCGTCGGCGCGGGTGTCGCCGCCGACCAGTTTAGCGTCATTTTCATCCTGGTACATATACCATGCAAGGGCGAGGGTCTTCACATTACTGACACAATGCACTCGTTTGGCCAGGTCCCTGGCGGCTCGCAACGCGGGCATCAGGATTGCCATGAGCAGTGCTATTATGGCGATGACGACGAGTAGTTCCACGAGAGTGAAGGCTGGTCTTTTCATAGCTATGGCTCCTTTCGAGTCAGGATGATGCGAGTCTTGGAGAAGGGGCGCGAGACGAGTTTGGGCCTTCTTCAATACAGGCACAATACCATCGCTACAAATAGCGATGCACAATAAC
>DATEBC010000506.1:0-2636 GCA_035288065.1 Sedimentisphaerales bacterium
CGTCACCGTCTTTGCGTCTCGCATTTCGCCGACGAATACTACGTCAGGGTCCTGCCTCATCAGGTAAGTCAGCGCCTCGTCAAAACTCGCCACGTCGAGCCCGATTTCCCGCTGTGAGACAATCGCCTTGCCGTCATGGAAAAGATACTCTATCGGGTCCTCGATAGTCACTATATGGCACAAACGCGTCCGATTGATGAAGTCGATCATCGAGGCGATAGTCGTCGTCTTTCCGCACCCGGTCGGGCCGACAACAAGAACCAGACCCTGAGAACTCTGAGCTATTTTCTCCAGCACCGACGGGAGGTGAAGGTCCTCGAACGGCGGAATTACGGTATTGACGCGCCTCGCCGCAAGGCTGATCATCCCGCGCTGACGAAAAATGTTCACCCGGAATCGATGAGTTCCGTCAACTTCGTGAGCGAAATCAAGAGTCCCGTGCTCGTCGAACTGCTTTCTATGTGCCGGGCTGAGGATCTCAAAGACCAGCTTCTCGATCAGCTCTTCGGTCAGAGGGCCGCCCGTAGTGTTCTTCAGATACCCGTAGAGCCTAAGCTTCGGAGGCTGCCCAACTTTCAGGTGTACATCGCTCGCGAGCGTCTTGATCGCAACCCTGAAATACTTGTTTATTTCCGGGTCATTCTTGGACGTTGTCGCTTGTCCGGCGGATTCTTCTTCAGCCATACTAACTACCGACTCCAAACTATTCGCATCTACTATCCTTCGCCACCTCTGAAACCTATGCAGCAGCGGCTTGGCGGATGATTACCCAACCGTAAGATTTGCAAAGACAAACCCTTATATCACTATTATATGGTTTCTCACCGCCCTTGTCAACAGCCAAAAGGCCCGCAATATCGTTTTTCACCTCGACAACCCGCAAATTCGCCCCTTGCCGCTCGGCCCGCCGCACCGCGTCCACGCCTCTTTGCACAAAAAGACCCCGCCCAACCAGGATTTTCCTTGCTATTGGCTCGCCGTTTTTCTATAATATATTTGTTGCGGGTGCAACCAGGCGGCTTCGCCATTTGAACCCAGTGATCTAAAAGGCACATCGCAACTGAAGGAGGCAGGGTGGCAAATACGACCAAGAAAATAAACCCCATGCCTCCCTTTTTATGCGCCTCGTCCGCCTCCTCATTGTGAGGAGGCCCCAGGCGGCATCCTCAAGGCCGAAGGCCTTGGGGATGGCCAGCCCACCATCTGTCATTGCGAGGAAGCCTGCCCTCAGGGCAGTCGAATGGGTGGCAATCTCCAACCTTTACACAACGGCATTCACACGACAACACAATATCCACAAATTCATTCTTGACAGTCCGAATCACACGTTCTAAGTCTGATACACGCTTGCGGAGCTGCTCTACTTGGCCCGATGGTCTGCCTGCTGGTTTGCCGATGCTTGTTCGCAGCAGCTCCAAGGCCCTGGTCCAACCATTGCAGGGCGATTCGATGGAGATTTTTCAACATTTTTTGAAATTCCGCAAAAAAGGCGTTACCTTCGGCCTGCGTCGCGCATCAAGAGGGTGATTGTATTAAATGCGCAGAACCTTAGATGCAGTTCAGTGCAGAAAGTTAGAACGAGCCTGGCCCGGTGCCGGAATTGGCTTGACCGCGTCAGCGCAGTGGCAGAGGAAGAAATAGATACGCGCAGATGTCCTCTCTGACGCTGTGGCCTGGTTCGACACAGGACATTGTCAAGGAGTGTTTTTTCCAAAATGTTCCACTCTTCGGGCAAACCGAATAAGGCCAACCGCTTCTGGCCCCGGCTGCTTGACGCAGCCCTCAACAAATTGCGTATTGGCCGCGGAAAAGAGCAATACCCAAATCCGGAGACTCTGTCCCTGTCGAACATGGGCGATGAAGATGCACAAGACGCCGGCCAGCAAGTTCTGGCCGACGCCGTAAGCCGGGAATTGAAGGATATCATATTCTCGGCGATGCGGCGGCTCAAGCCCCGGCACCGGGCCGTTTTAACTCTGCGCTGCTACAGGAATATGGAGTACGAACACATAGCGCACTGCCTCCAGTGCAGCGAATTTGCTGCGAAAGTGCAATTCTACCGCGCCAAGCACGTTCTACAAAAGCAACTTTCCCGGCACGGATTCGGCGGGGGGGCGTTCCTTGCTGCAATGGTCTTATTCGGCAAGATTACCGCGCCGAGCGAAGCTGCCGCGAAAACTCTGGCGATTTCGGCTGCCACGACCAAGGTGGGTGTGGCAGCCGGCCTCGCCGCGGTCGCCACAAGCAAAGCTGCTATCCTGTCACTTGCGGCCGCAAGCGCAATCTCAGTTGGCGCCGTGGCGGTCATGAGCACATCAGGCCCCGACCAGCCGACCGCGTCGCTTATTGACGGATCGACAATAAGCTCCCAAATCACCGCAGATATCCCTCAAGCATCGCCCGGCATTCACGAATACTGGCATTATTATCCGGAAGGAACAAAAGGGCCCGTTATGATGCGCCTGTTGAAATGGGACTCGAGGGCCAAACAACCCTACTGCCAGTGGTTGCAAAACGAACACGCAAACTATCTTTTCGATGGGGATAAGAACACAGTATTCATTAGGAATCATCACATTTGGCACAGTGACGGGGCGGTATGGCGACTGCCTACGGACAATTCAGTCATCCGCAAG
>DATEBC010000507.1:0-2437 GCA_035288065.1 Sedimentisphaerales bacterium
CGGACGGAAAGAGTTACGCCCGTCTGTCCCGCGAGACGTTCGATATAATCGTAAATGACGCCGTGGCCCCGGGTCCGCCCGGCGGATCAAGCCTCTTAACCGTCGAGCACTTCATGAATTGCCGCAGACGCCTGCGACCAGGGGGGCTGCTGTCCTGTCGCATCCCGCTTGATTTGCCGCCGAGTGAATTGTGCATGATCCTTGCCGGATTCCGTGACGTATTCCCCCACGCCTCCGTTTGGCTGGCGAGCAATTCCGTCAATAGGCATTGTGTGCTGCTGGGCAGCCTCTCGCCCCTCCGTATCGATTTTAAGCACGTTTCCGCGGTCGTGCATCGCAGCGCTATATCGAACGGCCTTGCAGAGATCGAGATTCACGATGTGTACGACCTGCTTGACTGTCACGTTTGTGATGAGGATGCCGTTTCTGAGATAATCGGGCGATTCGAGAGAAACGCCGGCAATCAACCGGCCAGGCACACCGACAATCTCCCGCTCCTTGAACTTAGCGCCGCAAGTCGGACGTATTCAGAGGTGTACAAAAAGCAGTCTCTCTCTATCCTCGCGACGCACCACGGGCCGGTGACTCGGTATGTGATGAACTTCGCCGATGAAGAATACGACCGCGCTGAAATAGCACGCCGGTTCGAGGCAACCCGACATGTTCTCAGCGCGCATATTTGCGAGCTATCCGGGCTCCCGGGACAGCGAAGCAGCAGCCTTGCAGCAGCTCTCAAGGCCAATCCAGGGGAGGCGGCAGTGCGAAATTACCAGGCCGAATTGAACCGGCAGATACAAGCCTTGCAGCAGGCGGTGGCCAAAATGCTGCACAAAGACGCCCTGGCCGAACATCTGGCTGACAAGCTCTTCATCGCCTCCCGCTATCCGGAGGCAGATGCCATCTATATGAGACTCATTGCGAAGAAGTGTCCGCCCTCGCCGAACACATTTGTCAATCTTGCCGGCATCCGCTTCACAGACGGTAATCTCGCCGAGGCCGAAGGTCTGCTCCGTCGCTGCCTGGATCGTTGGCCCGGCTCAGCCGAAGCCCACGACCGGCTCGGCGGAATCTACTTCAGAATGGGACGACTCAACGCCGCACGCTACCACGCCGGACAGGCTCTACGAATCGAACCGACCAACGCCTTATACCTTCAGCACTACGACCACGCCACTCGAGGCCCTAAGCGGAATCACGCCGATGAAGAGTCAGACAAAGGCCGGCGAAAAAGCCAATTCGCTCCGGCGGTGACCAGGAAGATCGCCGCGGCGATATAAAGGAATGCGTTTAGCCCAAGCGCAATAGGAACGACGCTCGCCGCCAGTGCGCCAAAGCCGGCCCCGATTGCATCGAGGGCAAAGACCGCCAATGGGTTACGGTGGGCCGCCTCGAACAGTGACGGGAAGAAGCTGCCTGTTATCAGGGCTACCGGCGAGATCAATGCCACGACAGCCGTTGTGGAAAAGCCGTTTGACCCAATCAGCAGGATTATCATGGCCCCCGCCCCGACACACGTGGCGATTGGGCGCAGACGCTCGCCGGTGATAAGGCTCCCCAACCCCGTGAGAACCAGGAACCCAATCGCCCCGAGCATGAGGGCATCATGATAGACGTAACATCTGCGGAACAGGCCGAGTACTAGGTAGTGCTCCATCAGCAGGAAGTTGGCCCCGAGAAGAAAGGCCAGCGCTGCGACCGACAAATAGGATCGTCCTGGAATCCGGGGGTCGCCTCGCCGTCGCAGGGCAATAACGGCCGTTATACCCACGATGACCAGCACGCCGCCGCCGAAGCCATAAAGCTGTAGGACTTTCTCTATCGGCAGGATGTTGCGTATGTTGCCGCCCAGGAACGGCTTGTCGTCGGTGACGGGGACGTACCAGGGGTCGTCGTACACCACGTACGCTCGTGCCGCGACATGGCGCTTTTCTTGGTCATCGCCGTCCCGTATCCAGGGGCAGAGCAGCGCTGCCCGGCTCATCTCCTCGGGCCTCGGAAATGGTTTTCGCCTGTCGCGATTTGACAGAATCAGATACTCATACTCGTTGGCGTATGCCTCCGTCCTGAATCCGAGGCTGCGAAGCGTGCGGACGTACTGGCTGGTTAGAATCCCGCCCTCATCAAGTCCCCAAGGATACCATATTGCAAGGAACCCGTCGTCCGTCAATCGATGCATCATCAAATTGTACGCCTCGCGCGTGCGAATCATGTTCCCGGGCTCCAGCATCATTTGGGGATAACCCCCGACGCTTGGCAGATAGATCAGATCGAACTGCTCAGGACTGCTTTCCACGAACCGTCGCCCCTCGCTTATAATCGGTCGCACGCCCTCGGTTTCATAGACATCGTTGAACTGACTCCGCAAATACCGCTCGCTTCGGACAGCCTCAAAGACCATCGGCTCGAGTTCGACCGCTGCGATATTCCGGATGCCAAG
>DATEBC010000508.1:0-5428 GCA_035288065.1 Sedimentisphaerales bacterium
CGGTATAATAATTCACCCAAAGATCCGGCAAACGCCCGTTAAGCGAGGCATCCGCCAGACTTGTGCTTATCCGGGAACACAATTCCAAATGGTCAACAGTTTTGTTCAACAACGAATCTTTCAGACCGGAGCCGCCTCCAAAGGTAACAGTGTCGAACGCATCGATAACCATTGCCCCCCCGTTGGCGACATTGACCGGCGAACTCGCATTAACGCTCGCTCCGGTCCCCGTTGCCTGATCAAAGCTGGCCAGGTAGATTGCAACGTCGATTGGAACGCCATGGTTGGCGCCGGCGTTTTTGAAATTGATGCTTGCACGGTCATCGTAAACGGTCGGATCGTATGCCCCGTTGGCGGTCAGTGTAGCGCCGCCGCCGAGGTTGAGGTCCTGCTGCTTGCTGATGACTACGATGGCCGCCTTCCCGCCGCCGGGCAGGTCAACACCGGTTGTGCCGTCGGAACTGCCCGTTATAGGAACATTTAGCGTTCCGGCGCCGTCACTATGTATCCGGCCTGTATCAGAGACGAGTGACACCCCTCCGGACACGGCGGCCAAATGGTCTGCAACGCTCATGTCCCCGCTCGAATGTAGATACAAGCTGCCGTTGGTTGTCTTCTCCAATGAGCCGTTGGCGGTAAGTGTGCCCGTCCGGGCATTTACCCTTTGGTTGCCGGCCCCCTCAAAGCGCGTGTTATTGTTCAGCAAGACATTTGTTGATGCCGTTACGTTGCCGCCAAGATGAGTCGTATCATCCGACGAATAGAGCGATACACTGCCGTTGACCGAGGTCAAATCGCCGTAGGCCTCGATATCGTCGCCGGCGGTCAGGGTCATATCGCCACGTGTCGTAACATCGCCGCCGGAATGGTTATGGCCTGCGAGGTCTTTGCCGAGCGAAATATTGTTGCCCGCCTCAATCGTCAAGGCTCCCAGCCCGGTCATCGTCTTGTCTTTTGCCAGGACAACGTCCCCGCCGGCATCGAGCAACACACCATCAGCCGCGATGGTATTGTTATGCAGGATAATGTCTCCCGCATTAAAAGTGGCCGTATCGATGTTGCCCTCGATGCGTATCGTATTATCAGAGGCGAAGATATCGACGTCGCCGGATGTCGCAGTCAAATCCTGGGTGCGCACCTGGCTATTGTCGCCCCGCCTTGCGTCCAGCAGTATAGAACCGCCAATAATGAAGTTGTTTGCCAAGATGTTCGCATTCAAGGTATCACTAAGACCGGACCGCGCTACAAACGCGCCGCCGCCCCTTAGGCGAACGGGGGCGTCGATACGCACGTGGGAGCCGGCATTCAGTATCACATCTCCACTGCCGCGAAAGTCGATGCCGCTAATCAGCCTTATATAGGCATCTGCATCGACGCGCAGGGAGTTGGAGTTCCCAACAGGAGTGTGAACAGCTCTGCCGGCATCGAACACGACCCATCCGTCCTGAGTTGGCGGAGGCAGCACCCCTGCAATCGGTAGGTCTGCCGGAGGCCCCGAAACTGAGGTCGAAATCGTCACGTCTCCAGAGCCCAGATACCCCTCGAGCAAGTTAATGGGCAGGCTTGAAAAACCGCCGTTTGGGAAAGAAGGAGTCCAGCGCCCGCCGGCCATTCCGCCCTCCTCCGGTGCTCCCGCGGGGACGATTTTAATATTGAGCGGATCGATTAGGAACTCGCCCTCTTGCCCATTCGCAGCGGTGAGGTCTATCCCGCCTGCGATTTCAACGTATTCCTTGCCCGACAGCTCGAAGAAGCCGCCATCGCCCGACTCGCTGCCGCCTTTGGCCTCAACTTGCGCCCCCTCGCGCAAAAGCGCCGTGCCGGGTGAATAGGCGATAATGTCCCCTCCGTCGCCGTTTTGGCCTGCGTTTGCGCTCGTCAGGCTATCGGTGCCCAAGGCAACGACTTCGTCGGCTCGAATTTCGATACTGCCGCCGTCGCCCGTGGTTCCGTCGGCATTGACCAGGCCGAACTGACCGGCGCGACTGGTCCCTGCGAGCACCACGCCGCCGCCCTGAAATCCCGAAACGTCAATCGTTCCCGAATTGACCACTTCGTCGGCCTCGGCAGTTACGACGCCGCCTGCGCCGGAAACGCTATTAGCCGTGATTATGCCTGCATTGTCGATTTCGCCCCCGCTTGCCTTGAGGCTGACGCGCCCTGCATCGCCTTCTGCAACGCAGGCCGATATCGAACCGGTGTTTTTCAGCAGAGGCCTGGAAAATATGTCACCGGCCGCTGCGAGAACCACGCTGCCGCTGCCTAATTCTATCTGGCCTTCGTTTATGATTTGCGAAGCGCTCTCAGCACTTAGTTTTTCGGTTGCCCCAAGCGTCCCCACCTCAACGACTATGTCGCTGCCCGGCTGGCCCAGGAAGACGGTGTCTCCCGCCGCCATAACCACGTATCCGCCCGGGCATCTTATGGTGCCCGTATTGGTCGCCTCTTTGCCCACAAGATAAACACTCTGGGCGCTGATGTCCCCGGCGTTCACCACCGACCCATTGCCTCCGGCAAACTGGTATCGTTCGCTGAGAAAGTCGCCGTCCGACATGTTAAGCCCGGAAGCGACTAATTGATTGACGTTGATGGTCGCCGAACCGCCTATTATCACGCCGGCAGGGTTAATGAAGAACACTCTGCCGTTGGCCAGCAGCGTCCCGTCGATCCGCGAAGGATTCGCCGAGAGTATCCTGTTCAGCACCGACGCCGTGCTGCCGGGCTGAATAAACTGCACGGTCTCCGGCGCCGCTATATCAAATCGGCTGTAGTTGATAATTGACTGGTCGGAAGCGGTTATGGTAGTGTTGCCGCCGCTTTGTTGAAATGCAACCTGTCCGCTGATTACCTTGGGGTTTTCAATCCCCCCCAACGCCACCGAGACCGGCGTCGCGAACGAAATACAATAGATCAGCATCCATGCCGTGGCCTGTCGCAGACAAAGGCTCCTGGAAAGAACATGCACACGCCCCATATCACACCTCCTCAAAAGTTAATAGGTAAACGGGCTTAAGATACTGTCATTTTATTTGTACTTACTGAGTAAAATAACTCCTAATTTCGTACTATGAAGCTCAAGTTGAACCGGCCGCGGCCCGCCTCGGTGTCGCCGGCGGACCTGAGGGGCCAGCCGTAGTACATAGCAGCCTCAAAATTATTTCCAATCTCGACACTCGTGCCAAGACCGAGCGAACAGAGTTCCTCAACTCCCTTTTCACCCGCGACGCTGTCCTTCGTCTTGGCGCGTGCAAAATCGAAAAAGCTTAACAGCGCCAGCTTTCGCAGGCATGATTTGTCCGCCTCTGCCTCGCTTGACGCAGCCAGTTGATTGTGTTTGACCAGGTCAAATTCGTGCTGCAATGAGAAGAGCAGCCCGCCGTCGGCGACGATCTCGTCCTCTTCATATCCCCTAACCGAGTACATCCCGCCGAATGTCGTCATCTTCGAAGGCGCAAGCCTTTCCGTCGGGGCTATCAACCGAATAGAGCCGCTGAGCTGATGCTCCTTCCGCGGACCCAACTGCTGCGAATGAGCGGCTGAAACAATGTAGATGCTGAAATCCGGATCTGTTCCCGCGCGCGCGTTAAGGAAATCTGCTTTGCTTGACCCGCCCACACACTGGACACGGTCGAACCCAAGATAGCTCGTCATCTCTTCATTCGAGCGATGAAGGTTGACCCCCGCCGTCCAGAGATTCATATCGATGTCGGTTTCAAGGAATCCGAATAACGACGGAGTCACTTTGCTGTTCTCACGGCTTAACGACGTTCTGAAATCAAAGAACCATCCGTTCTTCTGCAAAATGTTGTAAAGCAACTGGCCGCCGAAGAAAGACCCGTTGCCGATGAAATCGATATCCCCGCCGCCTACGTCGAATTTGCTGCGCCCTCCGAAAATGCCCAGTCGCAGTCGAGGGGTCCACAAAGGAAAATCATAACTTGCGAACAGCGAGTAATTCTCATTACCCGACTCCAGCGGCTTCTGATATATCGCGGTAAGTCTGTCGTCCCTGCCCGTTAGATTCGTATTGATCAGCCCGAACGTCGGAGCCCACTGCCGTTCCTCCGTGCCCGAGTTGTCAACCTGGATGAAATAATGCCACGGGTTTGTCTCATAGACATCATATCCAAGTGCAAGCGTTTCGGGCACAGAACCCCTCGAGACAACGGCAGAGACGTACCTGTCAGGATTCAGATTAAGAAGATTGACGAAATAGTCCAACTGCTTTCTGTTGACAACCTGCCCCGTTCTGACCGGCGACCATTTCGTGATCACCGAGCTGCGCAAGTAGCCTTTCTCCTGCTTTTCACGGTCGGGATTGTAGTGGGTCACGGTGACGTCGGAGACCGTGGCCTCAACAATCTGCACAGGCAATATTCCATCCGGCAGCTCCACCCCGTCTTTGACGGCCTGCGCGGCGATGTAAACATATATGCCTGCATAATTATTTGCCTGGTAAACCGAGAGGATATACCGGGTCAAACCTTGCATCGTCCTCTCGGAAACCTGACGGTCCTGCCCCGGATTAGAGACGATGTCGCGAAGGACTCTAAAATCATAGAGCACACTCGTCGGCGCCTGAGCCGGCGGAGTGTTTGAAGTGTTGTAAACCTCGGGCATGTTCCGCAACAGCTCCCCGGTGGTTATGAGGGTGTTGCCGCTTACACGAATCTCCTTAACCGCAAAACGAGTCGTATTGTCTTCGGGCAAATTCACTTCATTAAAATCAATTACCTCCGCGCCCTTGAAGCTGATCGTCTCCTGTTCTGTGCCCTCGCCCTTCAATTCCTCAACGCGTTGGTCATCCCTTTGCATCAATGCGCGAAGCTCAGCCGTATTGTCGGCTTTCTGCCCATAGGCCGTGCCCAAAGTCAAGCACAGAACAAGCAGACAAGCCGCCACTACCCGCTTCATCATCATCTTAAACGTAGTCATGTCACTATCCTCGATCCCCGGCGACCCACGTAAACGGTCACGCCCGGCCGGCAAAAAAATTGGCGATCCCTCTGAAATTCGGGCAAAAAACCCTTGCCCAACCACGCTCACACTTCACAGTTTGCACCACAGCCCTATAATACCATCGTTTGTAACGCTATTGTACGTCTGAACTTAGAACCCTATTATCTCAAAAATGCTCGCAAAAGTAAAGGGAAAAAATCAAATGAAAACCACCGTGGCATCTGGGCAAAGTCTGTGCTTTGGCCGGTGCGCCAAAACTCACGAAGCTGAGAAATGAAAAACTCCTGGATTGCCTCCACTGGTGAGTAAGGCCACACAACAATACGCGACGGAGCCGCGAACGTCAGTGAGCGGATAACCACGAATTTGCACTGGTGAGTAAAGGCACACAACGATACGCGACGGAGCCGCGAACGTCAGTGAGCGGGTAACCCCCACAACCCATTCACCCCCCGCCTTCACCGCAGGT
>DATEBC010000509.1:0-6703 GCA_035288065.1 Sedimentisphaerales bacterium
GGCTTCTCTGCTCCGCGAGCCTGCGTAGCGCTTCGCAGAGCAGGCCAGCCCGTGTCCTACCACCACATCTGTAAAATCAGTTCCCAGGCTAAACACGTACTTATGTTGGGGGTCTTCTTTTGCGTTTAGCGGTCGCCGGCACTTGTCCCCTGGGCACTTGTCCCTTAGGGACGGCGACCCTCTCATCCATCCCGTCCCCCCCGTCATTGCGAGGAGCGCAGCGACGAAGCAATCTCCTACCCCCCGAAATCACAGCAGCCAAACTGAGAGGGCCAGAATTTGACACCCCACCGTGCTACTCACTATGTCTCATACGTCTTGTCCTCCGCAAGGCCAGGCCGCCGAGGCCGAGCAGTAAGAGCGTGATGGGTTCGGGGATAACTGCAATATCTTCGTCCCATCGGAGAACTACCGATCCAATCTGGACAATGATCCCCAAGTCGGTGAGGTTGCGGTCGGGAGACATCATCATGAGGTTAATTCTGTGGAGGTCGTCATACCATCTCCCGAAGTAAAGGTTCCCATTCTCGCCAAATGTAAGTCCAGTGCATCTACCCACATCTGGAAGCACAGTACTAACCTGACCGCCAGGACTCATCATGTGGATTCCACCATACGGGTGGGTAAAGTAAACATCTCCGGCTGCATTTACTGCCAGGTCTATGTCGAAAGCATGTGTTATTGATGTGACTTGAACTATGTCGCCTAAATCGACGAGGGGATCATCGGAAGGCATCATCAGCAGATCGCTTCTGTGGAAATCATCGTAGTATCTACTGAGATAGAGATTGCGATCATTGCCAAACTCAAGCGATCCCACAACACCTACATCTGGCAGCACTACACTAATTCCCGGAGTTGAACCTTTTTTGAAGACACCGCCAGAGGGATGAGTGAAATAGATATCGCCTTCCTTACTTGCAGCCATATCTGTATCAACCGAAAGTACTACAGATCCAACCTCAACAATCTTTCCCAGATTCCTGAGCTGCTGGTCGGGAGACATCATCATCAGTCGATTTTATGGCAGTCGTCATAGAACCTGCCAAAGTAGAGGTTCCCAATATTATCAAATTCAAGTCCCGTGCACCTTCCTATATTTGGCAGCACAGTACTGATCAATCCATCTGCATCTCTCTTGTATATCCCGCCGTACGGGTGCGTGAAGTAAACGTCCATAGTGGTCCCAAAGGAATCCACGGCAATAACACACGTCACAAGAATGGTCGCAACCAATACTCTGGCAGACACAACTATTCCCTTCATCTGAGACTACGACTACGGAATAAACGCCTTGTTCTGTGTTCAAGTCCTTCGTCTGATGGGCCTCGAATTCCTCATTACCCGTCCTTGGACATAGTCCTACTGTAGTTAAACTGATCCCGCAAGTCAAGCAAAAAATCCGGTAAAGAGGCGATTCAGGCTAAAAAACCATAATCTCCACGCGGATTCAGGCGGCTTTAGCAGGCTTCCAACGCCTCGACCTGCCTTCTCCGGGCCGTAACGTTCGTTTTGGCATATATGGCCGTTGTTGTCGGGCTGGCATGGCCTGCCTGATCCTGTACAAATCTGAGGTCATGCTCGACGTTGCTCGGAATCCACTCCAAAAGCCTAAGTAAACGCCGGATAATCGGCTTGCGAACCCCGTGCGATTCATTGACGCCAAAAGCCCATCCGCCCCTCAAATCCCCAAAATCTGTGCCAAGCAGTGTTAATCCGTGTCAATTCGCGTGAAACCTGTGCCCTATGTATTCGTGGCAGTCCTCTTCCGCGTCTCAAATCCTGATCTCCTGTTCTCCTGATCCCCTCCAACCTGGTCGCCTGATGCCCCGATCTCCTCTTCTTTCCCTCAATTCTTCCTGTTCCTCTGCCCAGGGTATTCGTGGCTATTTCAAATCTGTGTCAATCCGTGTTAATCCGTGTCTAAACAAATAATTCACTTGACATCAAACTCATCATATAGTATAATACACACCAAACTAAATAGGCTTGACCATACCGACAAAGGCGGAGATCGCAAAACATGGCCCGCAAAAGCAATCAGAACACTTATCCACATGCCCCGTCCGTGACCGTATCAATAGTCAATAATCAATCATCAATATCGCAGATCCGCCGGCAATTGGGCGGAATCAATCCTCATATCCCCTGTTCTCCCGGTCCTCTCCAGCCTGATTCCCTGATACCCCGATTCCCCCTTCTCCTCCTGTCTTCCGCTTTCTGCCCAAGTCACCCATCTTCCCGATCTTGCCGCGAATTCATCGCCGTCGAGCCTCTATCTCTACCAATGGCCTATTTCTCTGTGTTCTCTGCCTTCTCTGTGGCTATCTTCTTCGCGCCTTCGTGTCTTCGTGCCTACAAGTCAATTATGCAAAACAAACCCAATTCCCAAAAGGCCAAAACCACCACAACCTCTTATGCCATACAGAGTTACACAAATATTCCGTCCCGCTCCGCCCAAAAAAAACAAACCCAATCAAACCCAATTCAATCGACGCAATACGAGATACGCTTCACGAAATACGAAATACGAACCCAACCGGAGCATGGACTTCTTGAAGACTTCACTTTATGATTTGCAGAGCGTCCGCTATGTCTGCGTGTTACAGTTGAAATGTCGAGTCGGGTCTTCGATTTTGTGTGAAGCGACAAGGCAGGAATCCAATTACATGAAGAACAGTGTTAATCCGTGTGAATCCCTATGGGACCGTGGGTCCGTGTCAAAAAAAAGAGACTCGTAGGGTGGGCTTCAGCCCACTAATTCCCTGAATCAGGAGAGCAAAAACAATGTTTAAGACAAGCAGGTTCATTTTATATTGGTTGTTTATTGTCCTAACGGCTGGAGTGTGCGGGTACGGGGGCCGCGAGACGGCGCAGCCCCAATCTGTCGGACTGTCCAAGGAGGGCCTGGCCCGCATAACCGCCCTGATGCAGGAAAATGTTGATAAGCAGCGGCTCGGCGGCGCGGTGGCAGCCGTTGCCCGCCATGGCAAGCTCGCCTATCTTGAATGTGTAGGCAAGGCCGATATTGAAGCGGGCCTCGATATGCAGGCCGACACGATCTTTCGGATTGCCTCGATGAGTAAGCCCATAACGAGCGCCGCGGCCCTGATACTGTATGACCAGGGTAAGATAAAGCTCGACGACCCCGTTTCCAAGTACATACCCGAATTCAAAGATCCGATGGTGCTGCGACCCGGGCAGAAAATAGACCAGGCAACCAAAGCCAAACGCGAGATAACAATCAAGGACCTGCTGACGCATACATCGGGCCTAACTTACCAGTGGGACGCCCATCTTGGGCCTCTTTATCGAGAGGCCGGCATCACACACGGGGTGATCGGCGATGACGGCATCCTGGCTGAGAAAATCAAGCGGCTGGGACGGATTCCGCTTTTGCACGAGCCGGGTGAGGCATGGACGTATGGTCTCAGTGTCGATGTGCTCGGGCGGGTGGTCGAGGTTGCTTCGGGCAAAAGCTTCAAGCAGTTTCTCGATGAGCAAGTATTCGGTCCGCTGAAAATGAAAGACACCTGCTTCTTCATCCCGGACGAAAAGTTGTCTCGGCTGGCCGCTGCTTATGCGCCGCTGCCCGGCGGCGCGTTGAAGCGGCTTGACAGCCAGGTCGTTACCGAGGGGCCGTTCAGCTATTGTGCGGACCACCCATACAAGGGGCCAAAGACATATTACTCCGGCGGCGGGGGACTCTGCTCGACGGTCGGGGACTACCTGCGGTTCTGCCAAATGCTGCTCAACGGCGGGCAATTGGACGGCACGCGGATTCTCAAAGAGGCAACCGTTGCCATGATGACGAAAGATCAGGTGGGGCAGCTCAGTAAGGGCCAGGGTTTCGGCCTGGGGGTCAGCGTGGTCCGCAACGCCGACGAGGCCGGCGGCCTCGATTGCGTGGGTGCATACGGCTGGGGCGGATTCTGGTACACGATCTTCTTCGTCGATCCCGCCAAAGACTTAATCGGAATCTGCATGGCCCAAATCCATCCCGACGGCGAGGCAACGCTCAACAAAAAATTCAAGACCCTGGTCTATGAGGCGCTCGTAGAGTAAGACCTCGGGCATGGACGGCGGGAAATGACTTGGCGCGGAACTTTACGTTAGAACTCGCGAGACTATGGTCTTCTATGGTCCGTAATGGCCAGACCACCGGCACCGAGGATGTCAGAGGTGCGGTTTTGAAAGCCAACGGTCGGATTCGAACCGACAACCCCTGGTTTACAAAACCAGAGCTCTGCCGTTGAGCTACGTTGGCACAGGCGATTTCGACATACACAACTGCCGACTGTAGGTATCGGCATATCCGAACGTATGCTGAAATCAGCATCAGATTATATCCCGGCCCGCTGAGTGTATCAAGCCGAAATATGCCGGCTCACACTGATGGCTCGGTCGATAGTCTTGGAGCGTGTGTGAGAAGCCGTTCTGTCGTGGCATGGGCATCCCCGCAAGGGGCTCGTGGGGCCTATTGGTCTTTTTCCTACGAGCGGGCTCCCTCGCGAAACGCACGGCCAAGATGGCCGTGCCACTTCTCACACACGCTCTTGGTGTAGGCGACGGCGGGACGCTGCAGGGGCCGTTGATGATGTGTCATCATAAGCGTAGAATGGCATCGAAGTTTTTTACATAGTATTTACAGATGCCGAGCCGGGATTCAGCGTATAATGTAAGTATGAGGCACAGGTGCATTTATGAAGCAAAAAGCATCCATATTGATAGTTGAAGACGAACAGAAGATTCGCACGGCCCTACGGGACTTTCTCGAATTCCACGGTTTCTCGGTTGCGGACGTCGTTGACGGGATGGAGGCCGAGCGAATCGTGGCGAGAAAGCGGTTCGACCTGATTTTACTGGACTTAATGCTGCCCAAGATCAGCGGCGAGCAGCTTTGCACGAATTGGCGTCGCGACGGGCTGCAAACGCCCATAATCATGCTCACCGCCAAGGGCCAGGAAAATGAGCGAGTCGAAGGTCTCAATATCGGGGCGGACGACTATATCACCAAGCCGTTTTCTTTGGAGGAGCTGCTGGCGCGAATAAATGCGATCCTGCGTCGGACCGACCCGGCCCGGGCGGTAGGCCAGAGCTTCAATTTCGCCGACTGGGAGGTTGATATTCCGGCCCTGAAGGCCAAGCGCGATGGAAAGGAAATCGAGATTACCAAGCGGGAGGCCGCGATAATACAGTACTTTGCGGCCAATCCCAACCGTGTCATCAGCAGGGAGGAGCTTTACAAAGAAGTCTGGGATGAAACGATGACCGAATTAGGCACGCGGACTATGGATATGCACATCGCCAAGCTCAGGAGCAAAATCGAAGCCGACACCGCCGAGCCGCAGATCATCAAGACCGTCCGCGGCGCCGGCTACAAGTATGAAACTCCATCTTAGCAATGTGGGACAGATGAAGCATAAAGCGTCATTGCGAGGAGTGAAACGACGCGGCAATCTCCGGCGTTCGAGTCCGCCTCTGGCGGAAGATTGCCGCGTCGGTCTGCTCCGCCTTTGGCGGATTCGCAATGACAACGCGCAAGAATCAATCGAGACAAAATACGAGCGGCTCCTGCTTTTTCGTCTTTTGGGTGTAATAAAATGTACAAGCGCCTAATTATTTTGTCGGCGATAATACTCGCGGCCCTTTGCGGGCTTGCCTGGCTGGGCTACCACTCCATTGCGATATGGGCTGTCGGTATGGAGGGGACCCGGCTCGGCGAGTTTGCCGCGGTGGCCGAGCAGGTCAGGCAGGATATCAATCGCAAGCTCGATGAGTTTATAGCCGCAGAGCAAGGCCGGCCTTATACCGAATACCAGAATTACTACGTCCCGGACAACACCGTGGCCGGGCAGCAGCAGATGCCCGTCCTGCGTTCGCCGCTGGCCGGCACACTCGGGCAGGGCCTCGCCTACGGGCAGTTCCAAATCAACCCGAACGGAGGCATTATAACCCCCAACGACGAGATCCGAGCGATGAGCGATTCCGACCAGGCCGGTGACTTGCTCGCTGAAGTGGATTTGAACATCAGGAACGTGCGAGACAATCTATTGCCGGCGCTGAGCAGCATCGAGGCAGGCTCGCTCAGGATAGGCTCGGACCTTGAGAAAGACGCCCAACATAAGGAACAGCAACTGTACGAGGAGACGCAGACCACGGCGAATGAAGGCGGCCGCAAGCAGGTCGCCCAGGGCAAAACGTCCCAGGGATTTCGTGGCAAGAACTTCCCTATAGAGAGTTTCCAGAATGTCGAGCAGCAGGCCCAGGTCGTAAGCCGAAGTCGCGCCCTTATTGAGCAGGATTATGCAAGTAACTTGCCGCAGCAGGGCATTATGAACCAGGCGGCTGAGGAAGCTACACAGGCACAGTCGGAGGAACCCGCGCAGGCAAACCAACCGCAGGCAGCCGTAGCGGATGCTCCAGCAGTGCCTGTCAAAACACAGCCGGAGCAGACGCGCCGAAGCGCGGATTCGTATGTCGGCAACATTCAGACACCGGAATCGCAAGAATACAAAGACCAGATGACACAAACGCAGGTCGAAACGATTGAGGAAGAGCTCGATATGGTGCAGGTCCGCATCGAGCCGTTTGTGCCCTTGAAGGTCCCGTGCAGGGAAGGCGAGAATTCCGTGTTCGGCGGGCAAATATTCATGCTCAGGCACGTGCAAATCGAGGACAAGCACTTTGTGCAGGGCTTCCA
>DATEBC010000510.1:0-5991 GCA_035288065.1 Sedimentisphaerales bacterium
TGGCAAAGCTTGAAGAAGGCAGGTGCCTGCTCAAAATAGAAGGCGACGCCCACGCCGTGGCCATCCTCGAAAGAGTAGGCTTCCCGCCGCTGCCCCCGTACATCAAACGGGACGACGACCCGACTGTCGCCCGTGAGGACATGTTGCGATACCAGACGGTCTATGCGCGTATCGACGGCGCCGTGGCGGCACCGACCGCAGGATTGCACTTTACCGATAGTCTGATAGAAAAGTTGCGACGCAGCGGCATCGACTTTGCATACATCACCCTCCACATTGGAGCGGGGACGTTCAAGCCCGTCGCCGCCGAGAATCTCGAAGATCACCTGATACACGCCGAGAGATTCAGCATCGACGCCGAGAATGCGCGAAGAATAAACGCTGCAAAAGACAAAGGCAGCCGCATAATCGCCATCGGCACGACGTCCGTCAGGACACTCGAATCGCTGCCGGGGCCTCGCCTCGAAGCGGCCACAGGCACGACGCACTTGTTCATAACGCCCGGCTACGAGTTCAAGTTCGTCGATGCGATGATAACCAATTTCCACCTGCCCAGGTCCACGCTGCTGGCCCTGGTCGCCGCCTTCGCAGGCTTAGAAAACACCCTCGCCGCCTACCGCCACGCCATCGAGCAGCGCTACCGTTTTTATTCATACGGCGACGCTATGCTGATTGTCTAAACGGCGTTTCCGCCGCAGTCGCGCTCTACTGACCCACAACACTTGATTTTGTGGGTCTGGTCATTGCGAGGAGGCCGAAGGCCGACGTGGCAATCCCCTACCACTCGAGGGCAGAGGCTATTCCGGCACCGAAGCGCCTCACGTGGCTAAGGCATCCCTTCTTGGGGGATGATGCCCACAGTGTCGATTGTTACAGGGTACTACTGCACATGTGGGCCGCGGGGCTTTTACAGAATCCGCCTCGCTGGGGCTGCACTATTTGTACATTTCGTCGAAGTATTCCTGCGCAGCGACTACCGCGTGGCGCATCATATCCTCGGCCTTGGCGGTCTCGCGGTTGGCAAGAACCTTCATCAGGGCGGCCGTATTCAATTCTCTGGCCGCCTTCTCGCAGGCCTCCCAGCTCAAGACGCTTCGGACAACGCGGTCGAGGCCCTGCTCGGCGTTGTCGTAGGCGCGGGTCTGCATGTCGTGGCCCTTCCAGCGGGCGTAGCCGGCCTGCTGGATAAGCCCGGCGATGGCGACGTTCATACCGTTGATTCGAGCGCCGTGGTCGATATCGTACTTGCCGGGGCCGCCGAGGATGATGCCGTCGTTGTAGCCCTGGCTGTTGAGGTGCATGTGCACCATCATATCGTTGTCGAGCTCCTCGACGCTGTCATAGACGTGGTCAAGACCGATCATTTCGGAATGGCCGAACTCCTTATTGACGCCCTTCTTCTTGCGTGACACGCCGAACTCATCCTCGATCCTCCGCCAGAACAATAGCACACTTGCGACCGTTGGGACGAGCATGGCGGGGTGGCCCTCGTTGGGCTTCGGCTCGAAGCAGATATAGAGGCTGCCGCCTTTTTTCTTCTCATATTTGCACAGCCCGGCGATACTCTCCTTGAGGTTTTGGTACATCTGCCTGATGCCGACCGTCGCGATGTCGTAGCCGAACGAGCCGTTCCAGATGATGAACGACGGCGCCTTGTCCGCGTCCGGGTGCCAGGCCTTCTTCAACGCCCCGTACACCAAATCGACCGTCCGCGCGCCTAAGTCCTCGGCGGCCTTGCGCTCCTTCGGGTCGAGCGACGCGACGCCGCCGTAGGCGAAGTGGCTGTGCGCGCCGGGCGTCAGCATCGCCAGGTGTATCTTGTTGGCGACAAGCGCATCGGCCACGGCGCCAGCGCTTTTGTCGTTCACCTCCGAATCGTAGTGCACCTCGAGGCCCAGCCCGACGTTCTTCGGCATTCGCGGGCGAATCTTCTTGGCCACAAGCTCAATCATCTCCGGCGTGCCGAACTTGCCGCCCCACTCCGGCCTCATATCCCCGGGAACAAACCCGCCCTTGCCGGGATTGAAAGTCCAACGACATATACTGTGTAAAGATTTCTCTGCCATTTTACCTGCTCCTTAATTCAGTGTCCTTGCCCAATACGAATTTCTGCCAAACGGCAGGAGGCCAGCCACCACGGCTGCACTAAGATGCCCAGGTACTTGTTTATACTATAGCCGAAATTGTGATGTCCAGCCATTCCAAAGCGTCCCATAACCCGAAACACGAGAAGATTATACTACGTGGTGTGGCCCATTTGCACGCGCTATTTGCGGAATATTTACGCCGTGCCTTCCCGCACGTTCATGGAACACCAGTAAGTATCCGATGTCCATCAGAGGGAAGTCCGTATGAATAGCTGCACTAACACAGCCAAGGATAGCCTTAAGACAAGGGAGGACAGAATTCATGAGCATTCGACAGTTTGAACTCTACCATGGGGCCGTGCTGGCCAGAATCGTCCGAAACGACCGACCTGTGACCTTAAGGTTGATCGAATCGAAGGTGAATGACGCCTGGGCCGCATACAACATTGATGACGCGGCCACATTATACATGAAGCACATTTCTGCTGGCTACGAAAGCCAAAACCATAGTGTCTGGGCTTGGACGTTTTCTTTCGACCCTTCTCAACTAAATCGACTCTCCCAGCTTCAGGAAAAATGTCCCGTCTATCTCGTTCTGATATGTGGGCAAAGGGAGGTAGCCCGAGGTAGGCAAATGGAAGTGTGTCTGCTCTCGTCTGATCAGGTGAATCAATGTATCGACTTGGCTGCCAGCTGTGCTCAGTCCATAAGGGTGGAAGCTCGTCCCGGCTGCGAACTACGCGTTTCCGGCAGCAAGCGCAAACCGGAGAACGCCCTATTGGTCCCGCGGAACGCTTTAGACAAGTTCGGCATTTGTCGTACGCATTCTTCCCGGAACTGACACAACCACCCGAGCTTCTCGACCCGCCGATTTGCGTGAGCCAACCAGCGCCAAGAACCCAAACGCCGCCGACCAGAAAATCATGCCCCTCCCTTTTTTCTCCGCCACCCCAATTTCATGTTTTCCGCCCGCCAAGCTTTCTATTGCCGCTGCGGTTGAGTATTGCGAATGAGGAAGGCCCTGCATTCCAAGTTGCAGGGGGCGCTGGACCTCTATAGTTGCTTCTTCAGAACTGCTTGCCACTGGTTGTAGGCATCCTGGTAAGCGGCGGCAAGCTTGGGATTGGGATTTATTGTCTTAACGGGTTCGAGGCCGGTGAATGCGTCTTCGGGTCCTTTGAAGATTCCCGCTCCTATTCCTGCTCCGCGGGCTGCTCCTTGTGAGCCGTCGGTGTTGTATAGCTCGACGCTTGCGCCTGTTACCGTTGCGAATGCCTCGGCGAAGAGGGAGCTGAGGAACATATTTGCGTTGCCGGCCTTGACGGTCTTTAGCTCAATTCCCATACCGCGCATTATGCCCAGGCCGTAGTTCAGGGCGAAGACGATGCCCTCCTGTGCGGCGCGGAGGAAGTGCGCCTTCTTGTGCACGTTGAAGCTCCAGCCGTGGACTGAGGCGCCGATGTTCCTATTTTCCAAAGTCCTCTCGGCCCCGTTGCCGTAGGGCAGAATGACCAGGCCGTCCGAGCCGACGGGGGCCTTCGCCGCGAGGTCGTTCATCTGCGGATAGTCGAGGCCCTCGCCGACGAAGTTGTGCTTCAGCCAGCTATTAAGGATGCCGGTGCCGTTGAGACAAAGCAGGACGCCGTAGCGAGGCTTGCTTTTTGAATGGTTGACGTGGACGAAGACGTTGACGCGGGACTTAGGGTCGTAATTCTTCTTATCGCCGACGCCATATACCACCCCCGATGTCCCCGCCGTAACCGCTATCTCGCCCGGCTGCAAGACGTTCAGCGATAGCGCATTATTGGGCTGATCGCCGGCGCGATAGCTGATCTTAATACCCGCAGCAAGGCCAAGCTCATTGGCCGCAGCCTTTGTCAGTTCGCCCTGGATGGAAAACGTCTCAACCGTATCGGCGACAAGGTCGGTCGAGATGCCGTAGTTATCGAGGACGAATTCGGCCAGCTCGTCGGCCTCAAAGTCCCACATTATCCCTTCGGATAGACCCGAAGGCGTGGTCTTGATCTCGCCGGTCATCTTCATCGCGATATAATCGCCCGGCAGCATTATCTTATGAATCTTAGCATAAAGGCCCGGCTCGTTTTCCTTCACCCACGCGAGCTTCGAGGCGGTGAAATTCCCCGGCAGGTTGAACAACCTCTTGAGGCACTTACCAGGCCCAATGTCCTTAGCCGCCCGCTCGCCTATCTGCACGGCCCGGCTGTCGCACCAGATGATCGACGGGCGCAGCACCTTCTTATTTGCATCGACGCAGACCAGGCCGTGCATCTGGTATGAGATTCCAATCGCCGCAACATCGCTCATATCGCAGCTTGCGCTCTTGCGCACTTGTGCGCTTATGCTCTTTGTCGCCTTGACAAGATGCTGCCACCACGTATCCGGGTGCTGCTCGGCCCAGCCGATCTGCTTTGCGATTATCTCCAGCTCCTTATCCGGCGAAGTCGCGCTCGCCAAAACCTTGCCCGTATCAGCATCCATCAAAGTCGCCTTAACCGACGAGCTGCCCACATCATAACCCATCAATAACGCCATTTAGTTGCCCTTTCTCGTATTGCCGTGGTTAAGCCATGGCCTGGCCATATCACATTCCGACTTGCTCAATTGTCATTCCCGCGCAGGCGGCAATCCACTGCCTCATTGGATCCCTGCTTGCGCAGGGATGACAAGACGGATCGATAAGCTCGAGTCAATTCTCACCGCAAATAATAGCCGCCCACCAACCGTTGTCAAGCTTCGCCGCCAGCCTTACTCGTAAGCCACTTCTACATTCCTTGTTCGTTATTCGATATTCCCGGATCACTCATAGTCCCACTTCACAATCCACGGGTCTTTTGTTCGCTTCTGAAAGGCCTTCAATTTTGTTTTGTATTCGGCTAAGATTTCGGCGTGGTTTGGGTCGTCGGCCAGGTTGTTTATTTCGTGCGGGTCGGTTTCCAGGTCGTATAGCTCGAACTTCGGGCGGTGGATGTAGGCATCGACGGTGCGTTTGCCGTAGTATTTCTCGCCGCGTTTGATGGTCGCCTGCCAAGTCGATGCGGCCCAGAGGTCGCTGGCGAAGGGATAGTCCAGCCCGTGCGCGATATTCCATATCAGCTTGTACCGCCTGCTCCGGACTACTCGCATCGGGTAGTACATCGTTATTTCATGGAAGGTGTGCGAGGCGTAGATTTCGTCCCAGCCTCCGGGATGCTCGGCGCCTAAGACGGATTTGAATGACCGCCCCTGCATCTGTCCGGCATCCGAGACGCCGGTGAAATCGAGTATGGTCGGGGCAAGGTCGGCATAGTTGATCAGGGCATCGCAGGTGACGCCCTTTTTATTCAGGCGCGGGTCGCGGACGATGAAGGGCAAGTGCATACCCGGCTCGTAGAGCGTCGTCTTGGCGCCTGGGAATGCAACGCCGTTGTCGGAGATATAGATTACGATGGTGTTATCATCCTTGCCCGCTTCCTTCAAGACGCTCAGCAATCTGCCGACGCCCTGATCGACCCGTGAGACGGACTGATAATACTGTGCCAATTCCGCCCGGCATTCGGGCGAATCAGGCAGGAACGGCGGCACTATCACGTCTTTAGGTTCGTACCTGACTTCCTCGACGCCCGGATAGCCGCCTTTGGCCTTGTTGCCGAAGCGGTCCGGCTTAGTGGCCAGCTCTTCGGCGACGCCGCCGCCGCGATGCGGGTCGGCAGTGCAGAAATACAAAAAGAAGGGCTTGTCGTGGTCAGTATCGATAAAGCCCCTGCAATTCTCCGCCATCTGTACGGGGCTTCGGGAGTTGCCAGGCAGCGCCACGTCGAATTTATACACCTCATCCGGGGCGACGTGGTGCTTGCCGACCCGCCCGGTGCGATACCCGGCCTCGGCGAGCAGAACAGGGAGGCTC